>CAIMNF010000295.1 GCA_903842755.1 Oligoflexia bacterium | reverse complement strand
CCATTTTAACCGGCGTTTTTGCATCAAAAACAGTCAACCCGGCTGGCGCCGATGGCTTAATCCACGGAAATCCAGGGTTACTCAAAGCTCAAATTCTCTCATCCTTAGGGGTGATCGCCTTGAGCTTGATTGGAACTTACGTCATTACTAAAATTGTAGAAATTTTTACTCCGGTCCAAATTACTGCTAATGAAGAGCACATTGGTCTAGACACTCTTGAACACGAAGAAGTCATTCAAGGTAGCCACAGCATCCTTCAAGAGCTTTGGGTGAAAGAACAATGCAAAGTAATGACAAGTTCCGAGCTGAATCAGTAAGAAAAGTCAATAAGTTGACACTTGAACTTCGATTCTATTCTACGACCAAGATTCACACTTGATTTGCTGAAAGCCCTTTAGAGAATCTGTCAAAATACCGATTGAAGGAGTGATGGGTTTTTCAAAGCTTTACAATAAAGGCGTAATTCAATCCCAACTTGACCGAGAACTTTATCTGCGGGCGGCGTCTTCGTGCATTGGGAGCACTACTCTTTACGTTATTACTTTTTTCGCGCTAAGACTCTATTCGTCTCACTCCCTAATTGCGGGCTTCGCTGGTGCACTGATTGTCCTTTCGAACCTACTGCGACTTTGGGTCAGCAAGCAATACCTTAGCCAAAAAGCACCTCAGGTTAAAAAGTCTAAGCGGCTCTACGGTGTTGGAGTGATTGGGTCCGCTTGTGGATTCTCGGCCTTAAGTATTTGGGTTTTTTATACTTACTCTTTTCAAGATACGAATAGCCATATCATGCTCTTGATCCTGAGTGGGGTCGCTTCTGCTTCCTTGATCTCCCTAGGCAGCGCACCTCGGTTGTTTCAAATTTATGCGGGCATTACCTTAATGAGCCCAATATTGGCGGATATTCTGTTTCACGAAAACAGGCAAAACACCTATTTAATTTTGTTTGTCACCTACTTTATTTTTATCTTTTTGCAGTCGCGCATTTATTTTTCAAACGTTAAAAAGCGGTTTGAAAACGACTACCAAGTTTCGCAAGATCGCTCCCTACTTCAAACCATCTTAGACACCGTTCCAGGATTTATTTCGTATGTGAATAAGGATTTAGAGTACCTTGCCATGAATAAAAGCTTACGGGACCACTTGGGAATCGAAGAAAAAGACGTCATCGGAAAGCCCATTGGCTTTATGCATGACAAAGCCGATTCTTGGACCCAAGAAGTTCAACAGTTCTACAAGTCGAGCAACCTGATGCATACGCGCGAAGTCCTCCTCCATGTAAAGAATGAAGAGCGTTGGCATTTGGTTTCCTTACGCAAATCACCCGACCTTAACTGGTTAGTCTGTATTTCAATTGATATCCACGATGAAAAACTACTACGCCTCCAAGCTGAAGCACATCGGGCGCAGACCGAAACGTCGGCAAAAATGGCTTCGCTAGGCGAAATGTCGGCCGGGATTGCCCACGAAATCAACAACCCGCTCTCGATCATTCAAGGCAAAGCATACTTACTGAAAAAGGCATGCGAAAAAGAGACCGTGAATCGCGACGCTATTATTAAAAGCGCAGAAACAATCGAAAACACGGTCAAACGAATTGCAAAGATCATTTCGGGGCTCAAATCCTTCGCGCGCGATAGCGAACATGATCCACTCAAGCCGCATTCATTGAAATCGATCGTCGAGGACTCGCTCAGTCTTTGCCAGAATCGCTTTTACCACCATGGCGTCGAACTCCGAATCGACCCTATTCCCGATGACCTGATGATTAGCTGCAGACCTTCTCAAATTTCGCAAGTGTTATTGAATCTATTGAATAACGCTTACGACGCGATTGAAAAATTTGAAACTCGTTGGATTAGCCTATCCTTTCACGATGTAGGCGAATCCATTCAACTGAAAGTTACGGACTGTGGAACTGGAATTCCACCCGAACTGCACCAAAAAATTCTTCAACCCTTCTTTACAACCAAAGAAGTGGGAAAAGGAACCGGTTTAGGCCTAAGCATTTCAAGTGGAATTATAAAAGCCCATCATGGGACACTTGAAATTGAGACAAAAAATCCGAATACCTGTTTCGCAGTTACCCTTCCCAAATACCAACAATCCGCTACGCAGTTGGCCAGCTAAAATAAACGTGAATTGAAGTTGGCACTGACCAACGTCTATAGTATTCCTTTAATGAACATCAAATTGGAACATCTATGGATCAAAATCGAAAAGAGTTTCTCACCACGAATTCCATTGGATCATTTGCACTAGGATCATGGGATCGTGTCCCTCGAAGAAAATACCATGGCCTTTGGATTTCTCGGGCACTCAATAGCGAAACTCCGGATCATTTACTGCTAGACGTTTTAGAAACGATTCAAGGTGAATCTTCCTACCCCCTTGCCAATTACGACTTCGGCCAAGGAGCAGGTTCAGAGGCCCGTGCCTTGATTTCTAAATTCGACCCCTTCCCCAATCCTCTTTGGACATACACTTTAAATAACGGTTCCCCTTCTACCTTAAAGCGCTCGATTCATTTGATTCACGACGGTGTTGAGATCCACTACCATTGGTCAGGGACTCAGGAGTTGAACCTTATCCTTGCCCCCCTGTTTACCATCCGCGAAGTACATGCCCTTACAAAGGAAGACCTTGCCCTGGATGGAACGATTCGTAAAAACGCCGAATTTTTTGAATTTCAACCCTACGCGGATATGCCGCCTATCCAATTCAGTTTTAAGCCGTTGAATGCCTCCATTAGGGACGAGGTCGACGGCGTTTGGTATAAAAACTTTTTTTACGAAGAAGAGGCCGCTCGCGGGTACCCGGCACACGAAGATGCCTTTTGCCCTGCCCAATTTACAGTGACGTTACCTCCAAATTCGGAGCAGATTTTCCAAATTTCTTTTTCTTCACGGAAAGCGAGCTTGAAAAAAAAGCTCCCCTCCAAATTAAATCCAAAAAAATTTGAAAGCGATCTTGCAAGTGCCGTTTCGCAATTCGTATATGCAGACGCCCGTAGACCCCAGTTTAAAAGCGTAATTGCGGGCTACCCTTGGTTTTCTTCCTGGGCCCGCGATACCTTTATCTGTCTTCCCGGTTTAAGTCTTGCCGAAAAGGAAATCCTTCCCAGCCTTACCGTTTTAAAAGGATGGGTGCCCTATCTTGAAGCAGTTCTATTTAAAAAGGCGCCGCCCCACGACGTGAACGCCTCGGGCTTGGATTCTCCATTTTTGTGGGGATCCGCGCTTCGCTTTTTGGTCGAACAGCACAATCCACCCAAATATCCGGCAGAGGTAGCCGAGCTCATTGCTCATCTCGATCAATGGGTTTCCCTAATTTTTCAAGGCGAATGTCCACTATTGAGTGTAACTGATTTTGGCCTGCGCTGTGTGCCCGGTGCTTATGCGTCCAGCTGGATGGATGCTCTCGTAGACCATACACCCGTCACTCCCCGTCACGGATATCCGATCGAAATTAATGTGATGTTTTTTGAGTGTATTCAATTTCTGTTAAAGTGGAATACTAACCAAAAAGCGGCTAAAACTAGACTTTTTGAAACTTATCTTGAAAAGGTAAGCAAAACTTTTGGGCCCAGCTTTTGGGTTCCTGAGCGAAACTTTATTGGCGACGGCCACGATGGCCACGCCCTGGATTCAGCGCTTAGGCCGAATCACCTTTGGGCCATTGCCTCGGATTTAAATTTATTTACGCGACAACAAAAATTGCAATCCCTTGAACGAGTAACCGAAGAACTCCTCACCCCTTTCGGGCTACGGACTCTTTCTCCAAAAGACAGTCGCTTCCAAGGGCATTACCAAGGCAATCAGCCCACGCGCGACCGCTGTTACCATCAAGGAACGGTATGGCCTTGGCTTTTGGGAAAATATACCGAAGCTGCGCTCAAGGTGTGGGACATTGAAAAAGTAAGGTCTACCGTTTATCCCGTCATCGATTCTCTCAAAACTCATTTTTACGAAGGACCTTGCCCCGGTCAAATCAGCGAAATTTTTGATGGGGCACACCCACACCATCCACGCGGAACTCCCGCACAGGCTTGGAGTGCGGCAGAACTCTTGAAAACAATTTGGTTACTGCGCCCATGAAGTCAAACCAAAAATCTTCGCAAAAAATTTTGATGCTAGGGTGGGAATTTCCACCGCACATTACGGGTGGCCTTGGCACCGCTTGCGAAGGGCTAACGCGAGCCCTTTCAAAAAAAGGATTAGAAGTTCATTTTTTAATGCCGCATTTATTTGGAAACGAAGAAGCCTCGCACTTGCAGTTGTACGATGTAAACGATCCGCACACCTCGGCTAACTTAAAGTATTCGCAAAAGTGGAAAAGCGCTGTTCAGGGCCGTACCGAGTGGCTCATTGAAAACTATCCGGCTTTTCGAACTTTTAAAAATACGTCGTTTTATCCGATTCAAAGCCCCTTAAGTCCTTATTTAAGAACAATTCCCGGCCATACCCAAGTGAAGCTCGAAACTTTGATGGAACTTCAGGCCCGCAAAAAAAAGCTCACCGCGTCCCCGGATGCTTCGCCCGTGTTGGATTTCGACGATCCTGAATTGCAATTCGTTCCGGAGCACGGACACCAAGGTCAATCGAACAGCGCTCATTACGGCGAGCAGTTATTTGAAGAAGTCGATCGCTACAGCACGAACGCGCTCTTAACCGCCACTCAAATTCAATTTGACCTCATTCACGCCCACGATTGGATGACTTATCCGGCGGCCTTGTTGATTGCAAAACTAAGCCATAAACCGTGTATTTTACATGTGCATAGTCTGGAGTCGGATCGTAGCGGCGGTTTTAAAAATGAACACATTGCAAAAATTGAACGTGAATCGCTTTTAGCGGCCCATGCGATTATCGCTGTCAGCCAATACACGAAAGACAAATTAATTGAAGAATATGGAATCCACGGTGCGAAAATCATGGTGGTTCACAATGGCCTGCAGGAACGGAAGCGTTTCAAAGAAGCACGCACGCCCGATGGGCTTTACCATGTGTTATTTTTAGGGCGCGTCACCTTTCAAAAAGGCCCTGACTATTTTGTGGAAGCGGCACTGAAAGTGTTAAAGCTTTTGCCCAATACGCTCTTTACGCTCGCAGGAAACGGCGACATGTTAGACCGACTGCGCGCACGCATACAAGAAGCAAAGGCCGAAAAAAACTTTTATATGCCGGGCTTTTTAAAAGGGCACGACGTCGATCGTGCCTTTGCGCACTCCGACCTTTATGTCATGCCCTCGGTTTCGGAACCGTTTGGAATTTCTGCATTGGAAGCTCTTTATTACAACGTTCCCATTGTGGTTTCACGCCAATCCGGCATTTCGGAAGTCATTCGGCATGCACTCAAAGCCGATTTTTGGGACGTGGACGAACTTGCCAATTTAATCGTCGGGGCCTTAAAATACCCCGAAATGGGACGCGACCTATTGCATATGGCCGCGCAAGAACTGAAGCATTTAGACTGGGACGCTGCTGCAACACAGGTCAATGAAATCTATCAGTCCATGGGGGGCGCCTAGCATGCCCGCGGTCTGTTTTTATTTTCAAGTCCATCAGCCTTTCCGCATCAAACGCCTTCGGTTTGAGGAAGTCGGCAAACGCCGCCCTTATTTTGATGACGAAAAAAATGCGCTGATTTTAGATAAAGTCGGCCGAAAATCCTATCTCAAAACCAATACGGTGCTTTTAGAACTTATCCAAAAACATGCAGGCCGATTTAAAGTCAGTTTTTCGATTTCGGGCGTGGCGTTAGATCAGATGCGCCTCTACGACCCAACGCTACTCAAATCCTTTCAAGATTTGGTGGCCACGGGCTGTGTCGAACTGCTCAGCGAAACGTATTACCATTCGCTTGCTGCTCTTTACGATGTTGAAGAATTTAAAGAACAAGTCGCTGCCCACCAAAAGCTAATTAAAAACTTATTTGGGGTAGAACCAAAAATCTTTAGAAACACGGAGTTGATTTACAACGACACCATCGGCCGGCAAGTAGCGGAGCTTGGATTTACCGGTATTTTAGCCGAAGGCGCCGATGATGTTTTAGCGTGGCGGAGCCCAAACTTTGTTTATCATCATCCGAACGCGCCTTTAAAAATTCTGACCAAAAATTACCGTCTCAGCGACGATATTGCATTTCGATTTTCCAATCGGGGCTGGAACGAGTTTCCGCTGACCACAGAAAAGTTTTCCAAGTGGGTGCATGCGGTTTCTGGTCTTGGCGATACCGTAAACCTCTTTATGGATTACGAAACCTTTGGGGAACACCAATGGGAAGAAACCGGTATTTTTGAATTTTTAAAAGCGCTACCGGACGCAATCCTGCGGCACCCCCATTGGTGTTTTATGACCCCATCCGAAGTGATCGCCAATTTTCCGGCGGTTGCCCCACTCGCTTTTACTCGCGACGTTTCTTGGGCCGATGTTGAGCGAGACACCAGCGCCTGGAATGGAAACGAAATGCAGCGGTCTGCTTTAGCAACAATTTATGCGCTTGGAAAACAGGTAAAATCCCGCAATAATGCGGCCGTTTTAAAAACCTGGCGACGCTTACTGACGTCCGACCACTTTTACTACATGTGCACGAAGTTTTTTTCGGACGGCGACGTGCACGCTTATTTTAGTCCTTTTAAAAGTCCCTATGAGGCTTTTTTAAGCTACATGGCTATTATAGAAGATTTCTCTATGCTCTTGGATCAAAAGAATAACCGAGGTAAACTTTAAAAATGACAACAGATAAACCGGATGTGGTGTTTGAGATTTCTTGGGAAGTTTGCAATATGGTGGGCGGAATTCACACCATTCTTCAAAGCAAGGCCGAGCAAATGCGCTCCCTTTTTGGAGATGAATACATTT
>CAIMNF010000294.1 GCA_903842755.1 Oligoflexia bacterium | reverse complement strand
TGTGAATATGGGCATGGTGATGGGAATGTTACCCATTGTAGGAGTTCCCCTACCCTTTATGAGCTACGGGGGATCGGCCTTGCTTACCGCAATGTCTGGCGTTGCCATTCTCTTGAACATTGCGAACAAAAAATATATGTTCTGAGGCATATGAAAAAGCCACACCGCAGTACCATTATTGAACCCTTTAAAATTAAAGTCGTCGAGCCGCTGGTTTTAAAAACCCGCGCCGAACGCGAGAAAATTTTAAGCGATGCTTTTTACAATTTATTTCTCATTAAGGCAGAGGACGTCACCTTTGATTTTTTAACGGACTCCGGAACCACGGCAATGAGTGCAAACCAATGGGCTGCGATGATGGTTGCTGATGAAAGCTATGCGGGCTCCCGCAGCTTTCACAAATTTCAAAAAGCCGTGCAAAAAATTATGGGGTTTGATCATGTCATCCCTACCCACCAAGGGCGGGCCGCAGAACGGCTGCTGTTTAGTGTGGTGGTCAAACCGGGAATGAAAATTCCATCGAATAATCATTTTGATACGACCCGCGCGAATATCGAAGCTCTTGGGGCCGAAGCCCATGACCTCGTCATTGCGGAAGGAAAAATTCCTGCTCTCGAACATCCCTTTAAGGGAAATATTGACTTAAACAAACTCGAAGCATTTTGCAAAGAACATCAAGGCAAGATTCCCTTGGGCATGTTAACCATTACCAACAATACCGGAGGCGGCCAGCCGGTGAGTTTAGAAAATATTAAAGGTGCAGCTCAGGTTTATCGAAAATACAAAATCCCCTTTATTTTAGACGCTTGTCGATTCGCCGAAAATGCATTTTTTATTCAGAGCCGTGAAACCGGCAACCAGCAGAAATCTATTCCGCAGATTGTAAGCGAGACTTTTGCGCAAGCCGATGGCTGCTTAATAAGCGCAAAAAAAGATGGCTTGGTCAACATTGGGGGCTTTATTGCTCTCAAAGATTCCGGGGCCGCTACACAACATCTGGTTCAAGAACTCAGAAACCAACTGATCCTGACCGAAGGTTTTCCTACTTATGGCGGCCTTGCCGCTCGTGATCTGGAAGCCTTAGCCGTGGGTTTAGAAGAAGTGTTAAGCGAAGATTACTTAAAGTACAGAATTGCAGTATCGCAGTATATGGCCCAACGCTTAAATGAAATGGGCGTTCCTACGGTTCGACCAGCAGGCGGTCATGCGGTTTACATCGATGCAGCGCAGTTTTTAAATCACCTTCCACGTTCGGAATTTCCGGGGCAGGCTTTAGCCTGTGAACTTTATTTACAAGACGGCATCCGCTCTTGCGAAATCGGATCCGTCATGTTCAAACAAACCGCGACGATGGAACTCGTGCGCCTTGCGTTCCCCCGGCGCGTGTACACCCAAAGTCACTTTGACTATATTCTTGAAGGGTTTGAAGAACTTCAGGAGAAAAAGGCTCAACTACGGGGGCTTCGGATTATCGAAGAACCGCAGTTTTTGCGGCATTTCACTGCTAAAT
>CAIMNF010000293.1 GCA_903842755.1 Oligoflexia bacterium | reverse complement strand
GTACAACTGCTTGAAATTATTGTCGTAAACGATGGGTCAACCGATAAAACGCTTGCGGTCGTAGACGATTTTAGAAAAAAAATGAGTTTGATCAAGCTGTTAGACATCAACCCCAATCAAGGAAAGGGAAATGCCATTCACCAAGGCCTAGCTGCAAGCCAAGGCGACCTCTGTCTGATCGCCGATGCCGACAGCGCAACACCGTGGGATCAATTTATTCATCTCCATGCCCAGATCGCTCAAAACTCAAAATTAAAACTTGCGATCGCATCCAGAGACCTACCCGGTAGCCAAGTCCGGATACAACAGTCCTGGATCCGTGAACATATGGGCCGCACGTTTAATTTAATGGTGCGCCTCATTACCCAACTTCCCTATCGAGACACTCAATGCGGTTTTAAATTAGTCACACGAAGGGACATTCTTGGGTTTCTTCCCTTTCTTAAGGTAAAAAGGTTTGCCTGGGACGTTGAATTTTTGATGTTTGCCCGAGCGCATGAACTTCAAATCCAAGAGGTACCCGTGATCTGGGAGCACCAAGAAGAAAGCCGAGTCCATGCCATACGCGATAGCCTTGAAATGCTTTGGAGTATCCTAAAAATGAGGGTAAGAATTTGGTTTACCCAAAATTGAAATTGAACTCGTCCAAAAAAATTGGCTTAGCATTCTTACTCCTAATGCTTTTGTGGGGATATTCGCTCCTGGCTGTTCCAACTTTTGATCTGGACGAGTCTCTTTACCGAAGGGTGTCCGACGAAATGCTCCGAAACCACCAATTTTGGAATCCAACCTGGGACGGCGTACCGCTTTTCCACAAGCCGCCACTCCTCTATTGGCTCATTATTTTGTGCAGCAAAATCATGGATGGTTCGTCCGATTCTATCTCAACATTTTCAGCAAGACTCCCCAGTTTATTCAGTAGTGTCGGCATCCTTTTTGGTTTGTTTTGCTCTGTTCCCTTCATTCTTAAAAAGAACAATTCCCCTAGCGACCATTGGGCTACCGTCTTGTTTTATTTAAGCGCTTTCTTTCCTATCCTTACTGGGACCAGTGTCATTTTTGACCCTCTTCAGACTCTCTTTCTCATCCCGCCCCTTTTATTTTTTACCCATTTTTTTTACTCAAGGGACCTAAACCGAACTTTTGCCCTAGCCAGTAGTTTTTGTGTCTTTATGGCCTGTGCCATCAAGGGGCTCAATGGCCTAATTATTCCTGGTTTAGCCTTCGTTCTGCATTCTTTGGCGCAGTTTTTTGATCAAAGAAACCGAACTCGATTGAACATCAGCTGTTTTCTCACAGCAGGAGCTTGGGTATTTACTCCCGCGATTGTGCTTTCAGCTGCCTTTTATTTATACCTTGATGCAAAAATGGGTCGCGCATTTAGTCACGAGTTTTTCTGGGTTCAACATTTTGGACGAAGTCAGCAAGCCATGGAAATGCACGGGGGCTCGTTTTTCTACCACCCCTTATTTGTTTGGGCTTCTGGGGGATTTTTTACTTTGCTCATGGGCGCAACGTTAACTCAACGCTCTTGGGACTACCTTAAACTTGGATTTCCGACGACCTTTGCAGCCGCGTTTATCATTTTTTTTAGCTTTTCGGCCACTAAACTTCCTCATTACACCTGGCCTGTTTGGTCGGCGTTAGCCCTTCAATGCGGGCTGATTTACTCACTCAACCGACGATCATTGACCAGCGCAGACCCCGGCCCTGTCACTAAGGTTTCTGCAAACTCAACGCAAAAAATAGTGCAAGCCATCCGATTACTTTGTCGCATCCCGCTCGTTTTCTGGTGCGTGGTTTTCCTATTGGCGTCTCTTAATCCGATGAGCTGGCTCATCCATTGGATTCATTCAAGCGAAGCGGTAGCCCTTCTCCGTTACTTCGACGGAATTCCCCTTCCTTCCTCTATTCTTTTATTTTCTGCTTCAATTTTGTGCGGCGTAGTGGCAACCCGTGCTTTTATGCCCGAAGATCTACCCCTATTGGCCGCCATCAACTTATTTTGCTGTCTGGTTTTGGCCACTACTCTTATTCCACCTGCACAAAAACTATTGATCGATCCACCTCAAGAAGTGGCAAAGTACGCCCTCGATCATTACCTGCATGCAGGCGATTGCCTATACTACTCTGGGCCTCACTCGCCCAATATGAGTATCACGTTAGGTTATGAAATTTTTCATAACCGTTGCGAACCTTCCCAAATGACTTTTTTGATTACACCCGAATGGAAACAGCACGAATGTGTGGAGCGCAACTTTCAAATTTTGCGCCAGAACAAATATCTTGTTTTATGCGGGAAGGTTAAAGATGCGAGCGGAACTGGTCACGACTGACGCTTAAAGAAAGTCGCGATCCATCACGGTCTTACGGCCATCGCGCTTTGCATTTTCAACGGCTTGATCGCAGAGTTCGCGAACTTTATCCGACAGGACATCGGTTACCGCTGCAGATGTGTTCATTCCAGATTTTGCACGAATATAATTTTTCAGTTTAGAAGCAACAATTAACACTTCTTTTTCATTACCTTCTGACATGGATCGATTCTCCTCTTTTTGTTCAATCATTTGTTCTTTTTCGATCATTTGTTCGCGCACCGATTCTTCTAGTCCCATCGAAGCCACAAAGCGTTCTCGCTCTGACATCGGCTTTTTTGACCGCGCGGCCCCATCTCGTTGCTGCGCAGAAGTTAGGGAACTCGAATCACTCCCTTGCCGTTCGTTTTCCGAATCGAATCCGGCCTCCAGAACTTTAGGCGAACGATTTTCAATTGCCCAAGACTCACGATGGTTAGCCATCGGCACATGCGCATCCCAACATTCTACCGAGCAAAACACTAAGCCAGTCCGTTTTCGCGTGCAGGTAGAAACGTTACAGGTCCAATACAATTGATTCAAGCCAATTGGCCTCCTACAGGAAGAACAATTCTTCCAGACGTCTGCTTTGGATTGATTTAAAGGGTTTGAATTCTGCACGTGGCCATAGCATCCAAGAAAGGGACAAAGACTTCAAGACAAAAAAATAGGCCCAAGTCTATGGGGGGGTGACTTGGGCCTTAAACAAAGATGGCCTTGTGAGGGGGTTAGGGGGGATCGGCACACCTTCTGAGCCTCTTAATAGCAAATGATATGCCAAGTCATAATATTTAAAAACACTAATGATTTTAAGCCCATTTTTTGAGTGGAGTGTAGCCTAAAGTAACGCGATGTGTTGTTATTTTCGACATCCGTATATTTTATATATTTGTATTAAACTTATGTCGGAAATAAAGTCCCAATTAACCGACTTTATCGTTTTTAGGGATCACGCCCGCATCTTCAGCTTCTTTTTGCATTTTTGCAATACGGGTCTGATTTCGCCCTCCGCGCTTACACTCATAAAGGGCGTCATCTGCTAAATTAAAAAGCACTCGCGCATCATTGGAATGAAGTCCCGCTTGGGCAACACCAATCGATACGGTGAACGAAAGTTTCTGGCCATCGTATTCAAACTCGCTTACTTCGATTTTCTTCCGAAATTCTTCCAAAAGAATGAGCGCTTCTTCAGCCGAGGTATCAGGAAATAACATGCAAAACTCCTCACCTCCGTAACGATAAGCTTGATCCCCTGTTCCTTCACGCCTTAAATCATTGAACATTTGGGCCGCCGAACGGAGCACATGATCGCCCGCCTTGTGTCCATAATGGTCATTAAAATGCTTAAAATGATCGATATCTAAGACGGCTAAAGTCAGAGGCTTGTTTTCCACCACCGCTTTTGCCACTAATTCATAATACGTGTCTTCAAAATACCTAGAATTATTTAGCCCTGTTAACCGGTCGGTGATCGATGCCGAATACAAGCGCGACTTATGGAGACTCACTGCAGATTGATCTGCGATCCCTTGAAGCAAACTGACATCTTCTTTTGTAAACCGACCCAAGGTATCCAAGATTGCAGCCCCATCCTGACCAATGTGAACTTTGTTCGTAAAATTCATCACGCCTTCCAACTGACTTCCATTAAGTACAGGGATTGAACAAATACAATAGGTTTCAAAAGATCCCATTTGGGGAATTTCATCCCGGTTATTCACCACATAAGGCCTTCGTTGAAGAGCCGCTGAACCCGCAATGCCCTCCCCGATTTCGAAAGTCTTTGTTTCAATTTTCCCCGAATTCAGTCCATTCAAAACCGTCTCATCAATGTAACCCCACGCAACGACCAGCTCGAGTTTCCCCGTAGTTCTATTTAAAAGCATCAAATTGCCTTTTTGGGCCTTCACTGCTCGCACCGCGTTTCGGATTGTCTCTTTGCAGAGTTCTTTGAAGTCATTGATGTTCGCAAGTTCTTGGTGCACGTCATACAAGATTTGAATGTTGTTTAAGATTCGTTGATTTTTCTCGTAACGCAAAGTGGAGTCAATGACCGTGGTCGCGATGGACGAGAGCTCTTGAATAAAGGAATATTCCGTTTCCGCCACCTGCGAGCCATCTCGTCGCTCTCCCATGGTTAAAATTCCGATGACTTCGCCCGATTTAATTAACGGACACCAAAAATCTGATCTCAAAATATCTAAGTTTAGCTTTTCCCAGGCCGTGACAAAGCGCGGTTCTTTTTGAAGGTCTCTGACCGAAAAAACAGCGCCTTGCTGAATGAGCTGCCAAAGGAGACCGTTATTTTTTTCGATTCTAAATAAATACAAGGGTTCTTTTCTGCCCAACGCATCGACGTATTGGTCGTCAATTGCAAAGAACCGCTTCACTTGAAAAAACTCTTTCTCGCCATTTTCAAAATCTTCTTTTAGAAGAACGCAAGAGTTCACCACATCATAGCGTTCCCGAACAACCGCCATAAACGTATCTAACAGTTGAGATAAATTTAAAATGTTGGACAAGCCTTTGCCGGATTGAAGGAGCGCTTGCATTTCAAAAATTCGAATGTCTTGAGCAATCACTTTTGACTTTAAGGTCTTAATTTCGCGCTTAAGACTGCGGATGAGGTCACCTTGATTGTCAACGCCCTCAATAGAACTGCTCACTTCTAAAACTTTTCGGTTTGAGTCCATACTCTCCTCTACTTCTCCGTATCGGACGAAAGCCGGAAATTATTAAGTCGAGCGAGGGCAAAAATAAAAAAAAGGGGCAGCATTTTGGCGCTGCCCCAGTTAACCCTATGAAATAGTTAGACCTTATTCAAACAAGACCTGAGGAAGCGGCAGAACATAGCCTTCGTCCCGGATTTTATTGAAGTCTACGCCCAAAAACAAATCCGAAGGAACATCATCAACCTGCACCCGAGAATGCTGAATAGCATCGGCAAGCTGAAGGGTCAGCGCTAAGCGAGCGGCGCTCACCGCACGATGTGGGTTCACAATGCCATGGGCAAGAACTTTTCCTTTTAAAAACGCCTTCTCGTCGACGCTGCCGATCAGAATTTGTTTGATATCAGAATTGGAGAGGTTTGGATTTTCATCGAGCATTAACCCTACAACATTAGTGACAAAGGGCGCAGCCTGACTCGTTCCACTCACCGTTAATGTGCGATTCCCCGGAATGGAGGATTCAATTCCGACACCAGGGGCCGCAACTTCTACTTGCGACTCGCCAAAGTTAGAAAAGCTCGCAAGCTTATTGTATCCAAGCGTAGCCGCAACGGCGATCGTGTTGTTCGATTTGTAATTGGCGGGAGACGTGGGTAATTGGTCGTTATTCGCACCGTCATTCCCCGCAGCAATCACGAAAAATGTTTTTCCTTTGGAGGGTTCGAACAAAGCGGCTGAAGCTTTAAGCACTTCTTGAACAAAAAATGCCGAATACTTTTCAAGCTCTTCAGGCGTTGCTTCTCTTCTGAGCGCAATTTTTAAAAGTGGCGCCAAAATTCCCTTAGCAGCGTCTGTGCTTGTTCCAAAGGAGCAGTTGGCAACGCGTGCGTGTTCCTGGGCAACATAATTACCCCAAGGTGCCATTCCCTTGCCTTGTTGAGCCGCAAGTAACTTGAGCCCCTCCTTAATCAACCCGTCATTTCCGCCCGCAGTAACAAGTGCAGAATGAATTGCGGGATTGGCATCACCAAAAACGTGATGAGCCCCACCTGAGTTCAATGGCGGCTTGGTTGGAATCACCTTAAGAACCATGATTTCCGCGCGATCCGCATTTTTTGCAGCCAAGCCCGCGACATGCGTGCCGTGAACAAAATTACCAAATACGCCAAGCTCCGCAATCAGCTTTTGATTAGTTCGAGCCGCTTGCATCCACGCGCGATCCGCATCCGTTCCTTCGCCCTTCAGCAAACGCGTTTGAATTTCAAAGAATAAGTAAACATCACTTGAAAAGGTTCCTAGCATTTTCTTCTCATACAACTTGTTATTTTGGTCCGCAAAGTTCCATCCGTAGAGGTCATCAATATAGCCATTGTCGTCGTTATCAACGCCGTCATCCACCTCGCCCGGATTATTCCACTTTTTGTGTTCTAATTGAGGGTGCGACAAGTCTGTTCCGGAATCGATAATCGCAATGACGGAGGCGTGAGAGTTTTGCACTAAAATTGGGAGCAAAAAGAAAATTAAATTCTTCATTGAATTTCTCCTCTGAGTTGATTCGACGTAAAAGGGAGCGACTCAGCAGCAAGAGACTCGGACGACGTCACCCCTGTGTAAATCCAATCCGCAAGAGGCGGAGCCATGTAACGACCCATGTAAAATTTTAGTTGATCCGCAGCCTTGGAACACAGTTTTTTGAGCTGACTGAGCCCATTTTTTTGAACCACGTACACACATCCATAATAGGAGGCGTAATAAGTAATAATGTTTGCGAAGGGAATAAAATGCTTTCGATATTCAATTCGATTGTCTTGACCAGCCATATGCCATGTTCCGTTCGGCGTAAATACCACAGGAATAGCGAAGTTCAGCGTGCGCAAGTCTTGAACATAGGGCAGTGTGTACACAATTGTTCCGTAACGATCGGCCATTTTTGTAATAAAATCTTCAAGCCAAGGAAACAATGGCGCGTGATCTCCAATGTCTTTTTCCGCTAAGGCCTTTTCCAAGGAAGCTTTTCTCCATTGATTCAGGAGCAATTCTGCTTCAGCTTCATCTCCTTGATCCTTTAAATGCTGAGCCAATTCTTGAATCGCGTTTCCCATTTGCTCGTGCGTGATTTTTAGAAAATGACGATTTCTTACCTCCGTTAAAAATGTTTGTGTCCCATCCAATGCGCCTTGAATTGCGGCAAGTTCTTCGGATAGTGATGCCTGAGTTTGTGGCTGAGTTTGTGCTTGAACGTTTAAAGAAAACGCC
>CAIMNF010000292.1 GCA_903842755.1 Oligoflexia bacterium | reverse complement strand
TTAAACAGCAGCGCGATAGATGGCGTGTTGACGTCGGAATACCTTCAAGGCCTTAGAGATCCGTTTCAGATCCCCAGTTTTACCAAAGCCAAAGTGGAGACCCCTTCGTCAGAGCTAGAAACCATTCCCATTAAAGACATTAAATTAAACGGCGTAGTCACTGGGCCAAAAAAGGCAAAAGCACTCATCACTCTTCCGGGGGGGAAAACGTTCTTTGTTTCGGTGGGTGACCGAATTGGCATTCGGGGGGGGCACGTTGAAAAAATCAAGTCCGATGCGATGTGGATAGTAGAATATGAAACTGGCGAAGAGGGGAAGCGGGTACCAGAAGAAATGGAAGTTCGGTTAGATGGTGACTTGAATTCACTTAAGCTTGGCAATGGGGGATTGTAATGAAGCGAATTGCGATTAAAATTTTTATTTTTTCTTTGGGATTTGGATTGACCACCTTTACGTACGCAAGCGGAAAAATTAGCCACATTAGTTTTAAATTTGAAAACAAGGGTAGCGTGCTTGAGATTGAGGGGGAAGCATTAGGGGGCTACCAGACGGAGCGCAATTCAGAGCAAAATCAAGTTACGCTAAAGTTTCATCAGACGGAAATCGGCAGTGATGTGAACAGACAAATTGATCTCGCAGATTTAGAGAGTGACATTAAACAGATTTCGGTTTCCACACAGCCGGTTCCCGATGGCGTACCCGATGCACTGATCGTCATTCATTTTAAGAGAGAACCAAAGTTCCAAGTTACGGATTCAGATCATAAGCTCGTTTTTAAGGTAGACGATCACAGTACGGGGCGCTTGCAAATTGCTCAACCTGCTTTAGACGGAAAAGATACTTTGGCTTCCTTGAAGTCAGTATCCATTACAACGGAGCAACATTCGGCCGATGCTCTTGCAGATTTTGTTGAAGCAAAGTCAACAAATACATTTTCAGGTTCGCCCGTTTCGCTTCATTTAAAAGACGCAGACGTTAGGGAAGTGCTGCGATTGATTGGCGAAGCGAGTGGATTTAATGTTTTAGTGCATCCGGGCGTCACCGGGCGAATCAGTTTGTCATTAGATCGGGTACCATGGGATCAAGCCTTAGATGTTGTATTGAATACGATGGGACTTGCCGCGGACCGGAGCAATAATATTTTGAGAGTCGTTCCGCGAGATGTGTTTATGCAAGATAAACAAAAAGAGTTTGAATTAAAAAATAGATCGGCGGAAGTGGCTCCCAAAATCACTCGAATTTTTCCGATTAGTTACGCAAAGATTACGGAACTGCAAAAAATTTTAGATAACTTCTTAAGGTCGCAAGGCGCGACGAATAGTGGGGGTATGGTGATCATAGATAATAATACGAACAGTATTATTGTAAGAGACGTGACCGAAAACGTAGATCGTGCAAAAAAAATGATTGAACTTCTTGATGTGCAAACGCCGCAAGTACTCATTGAGGCTAAAGTAGTTGAAGTCACCCAGGCATTTACCCATAATATTGGGGGGAATAATGGCGTGCAGTGGGGAAACTTTGTATTTGGAGTGAATGGTAACAATCCTTCCAATCTTTTGGGTTCGCTTTCGGGCTCTACGGGGAGTTCCGGAAGCTCGGGGAGCTCTTCTTCAGGGATTGGCCTACAAGGATTTAGCTCCGCCATTTCGCAAGGGTTATCGATGGGCCAACGGGGAACCATGGTGTTGAATGCTGCGCTCAGTATGGCAGAGAGTGTGGATGACGCAAATATTGTATCGTCTCCGAGGCTGGTGGTCGTGAGCGGTGAGACCGCAAATATTAATCAAACGGAAACGACGAACGTACCTCAGCAAACGGTAACTTCCACTGGGCAAATTGTGAGCACGTTCGTACCCTTGTCTGCAAAAACTTCACTCAACGTTACGCCTCGGGTGACGAATGATGGTTCCGTTTTTGTGAAGCTCGATGTCTCGAGAGATTTATTGGTTGCCGGCGCCTCAGGTTCGTTGCCCCATGTGGACCCAAGAACAATGACGACTCAAGTGGTGGTCGAAAGCGGCGGAACAATCGTCATTGGAGGCGTTTTGAATTTGGATGAAGATAAAAGTAGCGCCGGTATTCCGCTATTACGAGACATTCCCCTGATTGGTTGGCTTTTTGGGAGCGAAAATATTACGAAAAATAAAACGGAGTTAATGTTTTTTGTCACCCCCCGTGTCCTCAACCCCAAGAAAACCGGCATCCAAGCGGCCGAGGGATAATTGCGTGGCCATGAAAAAACACACCCCCCAGGGGAATCCGTTAATCTACCAATACCTAAAGAAATATCAAGACGACCCCTCGTCGCGTATTTTTGCGCCGCTTGCTGAAGCTTATCGTAAGGCAGGATTGTTGGACGAAGCCATTGAGATTGCGCGCGATGGACTAAGGCTTCATCCCCATTTTATTGGTGGACGGGTTGCGTTGGCTCGTGCGCTATTCGATAAAGGGATCTATGAGGAAGTGGTAAAGGAGCTCGAGCCCGTCGTCTTAGATGCGCCCGATAACTTGGTGGCACAAAAATTACTCGCAGAAAGTAATTTGATCCTTGGACGCATCGCTCAGGCGTTAGCGACGTACAAAATTCTGTTATATTTGATTCCGCAAGATCAAGAGGTTGCAGGAATAGTAAGAGAGATCGAAGAGCGCGCGTATGAAGAAGGCGCATTGGTGCTCCAACAGGACCCGCTCCCTTTAAAAAGCTACAGTGTAAAAGGGGCGCTTGAGGCCATTTCCGAGGATCCCGAGGTTAAACGAAAGGAATGGATTAAGAAAATCGAGTCCCTTCAGTTGATGCTGGTGCGAGTTCAGCGCTTTAAGCTTGCGAAAAAAGCCTAATCTAGGTTAGTTTTTGAGTCTATGGCATCAGTATACGCGACGAATGAGTTCAAAAAGAACGTTAAGCTTGAGATTGACGGAATTCCTTTCCAAATCGTGGAGTTCCAACATGTGAGTCCGGGAAAAGGAAGTGCATTTACCCGAACGAAACTCAAAAATCTTTTAAATAACAATGTGATTGAGCGTACCTTTAAATCGGGCGAGAAGCTCCCTGCCGCCGATGTAGAGCTAAAGGAAATGCAATACCTTTATAAAGAAGCGGATGGCTATGTGTTCATGAACACAGAAAATTACGAGCAGATCACGCTTAGTGCTGAGCGGATTGGCGAAATGTCAGGCTTTATGCAAGACAATATGCAGGTTCAAATCCTGCTCTATAATGGCCAACCCATTTCGGTTGAACTTCCTACTTTTGTTGAGTTAAAGATTGTAAAAACTGATCCTGTTTTTAAAGGGGATACCGTCACGGGTGGTACAAAACCCGCAACCTTAGAGCCAGGTGCTGTGGTGAACGTTCCATTCCACATTACCGAAGGCGATGTCATTAAAGTCGATACACGGGATGCCACTTATGTCGAAAAAGTCAATCGTTAAGAAAAACCAAGCCGCTGGAAAAAAGAAAGCGAATGGGGGCAAGACCGCGACTCACCATGGGACGGGCCTTCCTTTTTCTCATGAATCGCTTGGGGATTTGTTCGATTTCTTAAAGGAAAAGGGAATCACCGAGTTCGAGTGGTCCAAAGAGGATGTTCGGATCAGCGTAAAAACGACCTACGGTCACCTGGGTGCGCCGGTAGGGATTCATTATCCTTCGCCCGCGAGTTCTGCTGCGGCCGCCCCTGCTCCTTCGCCAGCGGTAAAGGCCGCAGAAGCTCCAGCATCCCATAAAAAAGTGTTATCCCCCTTCGTAGGGACCTTTTACCGCGCACCTTCGCCAACCGCGAAATCTTACGTGGATGTTGGGTCAAAGGTTAAGCCCGGAGATTCACTTTGCATTGTTGAAGCAATGAAACTAATGAATGAAATTGAAGCGGATTTTGCCGGCACTGTCATTCAGATTCTCGTTGAAAACGGGCAGCCAGTTGAATTTGGCGAACCGCTTTTTGTGATTGATACGCAGTGAGGTTACGCAGATGAAGCGACCTCTGTTCAAAAAAATTCTGATCGCGAATCGAGGCGAGATTGCGCTAAGAATCATTCGCGCTTGCCGTGAACTTGATATTAAAACGGTCGCTGTTTATTCGACCGCGGACGAGTCGTCTCTGCATGTAAAAATGGCGGACGAGGCCATTTGTATCGGCCCACCTGCTCCAAAGCTTAGTTACCTAAATATGATGAGCATCTTATCTGCCGCCGAAGTGACCGGCGTGGAGGCCATCCATCCTGGCTATGGGTTTTTATCAGAAAATGCTGAATTCGCCCGTTTGGTGCGCGAATGTAACCTGACCTTTATTGGGCCAACACCCGAAAACATTGAAGCCATGGGCGAAAAAACCCGAGCAAGAGCGAAAGCACGCGAAGCCGGAGTGCCCATGCTCCCCGGCACTTTAAGTGCGGTTGCGGATGCAGATGAAGCGATAGCGGCTTCTAAAAAGATTGGCTATCCCGTGATCTTGAAAGCAGCAGCGGGAGGTGGGGGACGTGGAATTTTTATTATTCGTTCCGAACAAGATTTGCAGCAGAGTTTTCAACGCTGTAGCGAAGAAGCGCGAGCCGCTTTTGGAGATGGTTCACTTTATGTTGAAAAGTTCTGTGAACATCCGCGCCACATCGAAATTCAAGTTGCGTGTGATCGCCATGGCAACCGGATTTTTTTAGGAGAGCGCGACTGCTCCGTTCAGCGCCGGCACCAAAAGTTAATCGAAGAGGCTCCGTCACCGCTCATTTCGCCTTCATTACGGCAAAAAATGGGTGAAGCTGCCTTAAGTCTTTGTGCACACGTTCAATACGAAAGTGTTGGAACAGTTGAGTTTCTGTTTGAAGATGGAAAGTTTTATTTCATGGAAATGAATACTCGGATTCAAGTGGAACACCCGGTAACCGAAATGGTCACGGGCATTGATTTAATCAAGGAGCAGATCGCCATTGCTGCCGGAGAAAAGCTAAGTGTTACCCAAAAAGACATTAAAATTACCGGCCACTCGTTTGAGGTCAGAATTAACGCAGAAGATCCAGACACCTTTGCTCCTTGTCCGGGGAAAATTGCAGCCTTGCATGTTCCGGGTGGGTTTGGTGTTCGGGTGGATTCTTTCATTTATGCTCAATACAAAGTCGTCCCGTTTTACGATTCACTATTAGCGAAATTAATTGTTCACGCAAGGACACGAGAAGAAGCGATTCTTAAAATGCGTCAAGCATTAGATGAATTCGTGGTCGAGGGGGTGAAAACCACTCTCCCCATTCATCGTCAAATTTTTATGAGCCAGCGGTTTGTCGACTCGACCTACAGCACGCGTTTTATTGAAGAGTTTTTAGCAGAAAAAGCCGAAAAAAAGCATTAATTTCGGTATCCTATAAAGGTGAATCTTCGGGATGAGTGCGAGAGCGCAAAGATAAAATTTAAAGTGGGTCTCGTGCAAGAGGCGAAGGAGATTGTCTTGCGCGTACTCGCCCATGATCCGCATTTTGTGCTCGCAGAAAAGTTGTTGAAAGACATTCAAGAGCAGGAATTAAAAGAAATATTTAATTTCCCTCGCTGGGTTTCAGAGAAGGATAAGAAAAGCGTGCCGGTGGATGATGTCGAGCAAGTCATCGCTCAATTAACCCAAGAACTTGGAATCGGTAATGAAGGTTATCCCGCAGAAAATTCAAAAGCAAAATTTAAAGAGGTTCCGCACTTACCCCTTCAAGAGCAAATTGATGTGGCGATCGCCTATTTTGAAATGGACTGTTTTTCAGATGCTCTTCGCGAGCTTGAGACTGTTCACAAAAGGATCCGAATTGAACAATCTTTCTTGGGGCCTCAAGGGGTCCTGGTGGTGTCTCTGATCTCTGCGTGTTTGATTGAGTTGAATCGAGCCTATGAAGCGCGCGCTATTTTAGAATCGGTGATCATGGAAACGGATTTAGCCCACGAAGACAAAACGATTTTATATTATCAAATGGGGTGTGTAGAACAAGCCTTACAAAAATTTGCACCTGCGCTAGAGTGGTTTGAAAAGATTGTAGCGTTCGATCCTTACTTTAAGGATTCGCGCTACCGAGCAAATTTATTGAGAAGTAAATTGAGCAAATGAAAACGATCAAACGAAAACTTCGGCTTGCTTTTGCGCTCTTTTTTGGAGTAACTGGAATTTCTTGTGCTGCGGGTGTTTATTACCTTGAAAGTCAGGCATTTGCTCGTTTCGTCAAGAAGACCATATCTGAAAATTCGAACCAAAAACTAGGGGTGGTGGGTGACTTTAAAAATTTAAAGCTCTATTTTTTCCCACCAGGAATTGGAGTCGCCGAGCCTACCTTACGTGTCCAAAAAGATAACATTACCAAATTGCCCGTCTCTGCTGCAATTGATGCCAAAGAGGTCCGAATCAGTTTTGCCCCCATTCAAATGCTTTCCGGCACGCTTGTGGTCGATGAGTTTAAGGTTTTGGGAGGCTCCGTCATTGGAAGTTTTGACTCACAATTATTGCGGGCAAAAAAAAAGGGATCAGCCACGACCCATCTCAGTTTTAATGACCTTTTCGAGTTACAAATTAACGGGATTAGCTTCGAAGATACTTTTCTGCATCTCGACTTTGAAAATGGGGGAAGCGCCGAAGATCAGGCTTCGGTTCAATTTGTGGTGAAAAACTTAGCGATTAAGAAATCGGAAGTAGATTCCAAGCCCGGCTTT
>CAIMNF010000291.1 GCA_903842755.1 Oligoflexia bacterium | reverse complement strand
TTACTTTTCCTTCATCTTCTAAATTCAAAAGACCGATAAAGGAGTATGAATTGGTCTTTCCATTTAAAACAAAATGATTTTAGCTTACTGTTCCTCAATGTCTTTTTGATTACTGCTTTAATGGGTAACGCCTCGGTTGCCCAGGCCGCTCCTGGGGCTAAGGCGCGTGGTTCAGCTCCCTTTTCAAATCCATCCAAGCCAAAAGAAAGTTTCGCTCCGGCAAGCCCAAGTGGAACCGTCGCGGGGGCACAGTCTTCTTCGCGGTTGAATGTTGCCGAAAATTGGCTGGGGAAATCGGTCACCGGAAGTGCGATTCTTGCTTTAGCCAAAAAACAAAAAATCGTGGTTCACGAAGGCCCAGTCTCCAAAACCGAATTAACGGCCACGCGGTATACGGACGGAAAAAAAGAAAGCTTGCGGTATTCAACCCAAGTGATGATTGCTGCTTCAAAAGACCCCGTCTTCCAGGCGCTGGATATGGCGCACGAACTTACCCATGCAAGTCATCCGAATTCTAATCCCTTCGATCCTAATTTAAACGCGGAAATTTACGTGCGGCGTGGAATTGAAAGCGAGGGAGGCGAAGCCCAGGCAATTTTACAAGAGTGCCGTGTGGGGCGGGAACTCCTTCCAAAAATGAAGGACGAAATCGCCAAGATGGTCAAAGCGCGCTGTCAATTGGTATGGAATATGGAAGGCGATGAAGTGAAGTGGAAGCGATCCTTTTACCAATTAGGTCAGTATTACGAAGATTTTATGGGAATGGTGAGTCGATTAAAAATGGATCGAACCCGTAAAATGGATTGGGCGCAAGAAATTGAACCAAAGAGCCCGATGTTTGCTTCTGCGGTCACTCACAAACCCTATCCGCTTGCGCTTTTAGAAGAGTATCTCCAAGTCACCGAGAAAATTTGCCAAAATGGCATTCGGTCCGTGATTACGTCCGCTTTAAATCAGCGCTGTACCTCGATCCAAGACGTGCGTTAAAAGCGTCTGAAAACACGTTGCAAACAGTCGCATTCTATTGAATGATTTGAGCATGAGCCGCTTAAAAACATTAATTTTAATTCGTCATGCCCATCGCGACACTGTCGATCACTCCCGGGACAATGGGTTAAGTGAAAAGGGCAAAGAGCAAGTCAAGCGCATGCTTCGGTTTGCGGAAGAGCGTCTGGCGGACTTAGATCCTTTGTTTTTTTCAAGTGCCAAAAAAAGATGTATGGAAACGCTTGCTCCCCTTGCGCAAAAATATGACAAGCCGGTGATCCCAGATGCTCGGTTGACGGAACAGGGAGCTGCAGAATCTTTGGCGCAGTATCAGTCCAGGATTGAAGATTTTTTACGCTACTGGCAAAAAGAATGCCCTCCGGTCACCGTGGTTTGCTCGCACGGAGATTGGATTCCCCTTTCCGTTTATAAATTAACCCAAGCTAAAATTGGCCTTAAAAAGGCGGGTTGGTGCGAAATCGAGCTGTTAGGGGACGAAGCCTATCTTACTTGGTTAGTGCAGCGTCATTAGTAGTTTTATTAACAGTTTCATGAATTGAGCTCCAACGCATTGACAATCCACTCTTGCCTAAGGACAATTTAAGGTATGGAAAATCCAACGCAAGAATTCACTCAAAGCACTTCTTCACAAAAGCATTTAAAGCTTCCGTTAAAGAGCAAAGACCGCACCCAAGTTTTGCAGCACATGACCGAACTTCAAAAAACAGGTGCGAATTGGCATGACGGACGAACCTTCAGTTTGGTGTATCACGCAGGGGACGAGCACACCGAGTTTTTGAAAAAAGCCTACGATCTTTATTTTCACGAAAATGGGCTAAACCCTGGGGCGTTTCCAAGCATAAAAAAGTATGAAGCCGAAGTGGTTTCGATGGTCTGCGATTTGTTCCATGGGGCCACTGCCGCAGGGACCATGACTTCGGGCGGCTCTGAAAGTATTATGATGGCCGTAAAAACGTACCGTGATTATTATGCGTCCCTAGGAAAAACCGCCCAACCCGAAATGATTTTGCCGCGAACAATTCACCCCGCATTTTGTAAAGCGGCCCAATATTTTAAGGTAAAGCCAATCTACGTTCCGGTGGACCAACAGTTTAGAGCAGACGTTGCCGCAACAGAGAAGGCCATTACTCCAAATACCATTTTGATTGTAGGCTCGGCCCCGGCTTATCCTCACGGCTGTATGGATCCGATCGAAGACTTAGCAAGACTTGCGCAGAAGCATTCGATTTCAATGCATGTAGATGCCTGTGTCGGTGGAATGAGTTTGCCTTTTCTTAAAAAGTTGGGGCATGCAATTCCGGCCTTTGATTTTTCGATTCCCGGAGTGACTTCGATTTCGGCAGATCTGCATAAGTATGGGTTTACGGCCAAAGGGGCATCGGTGATTGTGTATCGAAGCGCCGAGCTAAGAAGGCATCAGTTTTTTATTACCCAGGACTGGCCTGGGGGTTTATTTGCTTCGCCATCCATGACGGGAACTCGTCCTGCCGGATCAATCGCCGCCGCATGGGCAACTTTCCAGGCGTTAGGTGAGGAAGGATATTTGAAACTTCATCAAGAGATCATGACCACTGCTCAAAAATTTAAGCAGGGAATTCAAGAGTTAGGATTTAAGATTTTGGGAAATCCAGAAATGAGTGTTTTTGCGTTTACGTCTCCCGAGCCAAAGGAAGTGAATATTTATGTGGTGGCCGACTTGATGGAAAAGAAAGGATGGCATGTGGACCGGCAACTTGCGCCTGAATGTATTCACTTAATGATTACGCCGGCACACACCGCAAGTGTTTTACATTATTTAGCGGATTTAAAGGAAGCGCGCGATTACTCACGTGCACACCCCGAGCTTGCAACCGAGGGAATGGCTGCACTGTATGGGATGGTTGCTCAAATACCCGATCCTACGATGATTCAACAGTTTTTGTACAATTATATGGACGAGCGCTATTTGCCCTAGGCAGTTGACAGCTGGAAAACAGTGCCCATTTTAAAGAGTAGGGAGCACTGGTTATGAAACAACAATTCACAAACGCTTTTCAGCACGCCTTACAACAAGCTCAAAGTGAAGCTTTACAGCGGGAACACCAGGAGCTTCGGCCTGAACACGTTCTAGCCGCATTGGTGGGGCAATCCAGCACGAGTGATGGGGCGAGCGAAGGCGAGGAGTCCTCGGTCGCGAGTTTAATGATGCTCTCCGGTGTAACCGTGCCTGCGCTTAAAGCTGCACTGGAGAACAAGCTTAAAACATTTCCACGGGTAATGTCGTCTAGTGGACAGTTATATCCGTCGCCAGAGCTGACCAAGGTGCTTGCATTTGCGGAAGGCGAATCCAAGAAGTTTCAAGATGAGTACGTTGCGCCAGAGCATTTTATCTTGGCGCTGCTCCATCCCAGTTGTGCAGGGTTTGAATGCGCGAAATTGATCAAAGACCTGGGATTGACGGATGCAAAGTTTCGGGAAAATTTAAAAAAAGTGCGGGGAAATTCGCGCATTCAAGATCAAGACCCTGAATCTAAGATGAATGTCATTAAAAAATATTGCCGTGATTTGACGGAAGCTTCGCGCAATCACAAGTTAGATCCGGTCATTGGTCGGGACGAGGAAATCCGCCGCGTGATGCAAGTATTATCCCGCCGAAGTAAGAACAACCCAGTCCTGATCGGCGAACCGGGTGTGGGGAAGACCGCCATCGCCGAGGGCCTTGCCATTCGCATTTCTCAAGGGGATGTGCCCGAAAGCTTAAAGAATAAACGATTGCTGGTTTTAGATTTGGGCTCTTTAATTGCGGGCGCAAAATTTAGAGGTGAGTTCGAAGAACGTCTCAAAGGAGTCTTGAAAGAAGTTACCGCCAGCGAAGGCGAGATTATTTTGTTTATCGACGAAATTCACACCTTGGTGGGCGCGGGTGCAAGCGAAGGTTCGATGGATGCGTCGAACATGTTAAAGCCAGCGCTTTCGCGCGGGGAACTGCACTGTATTGGCGCGACTACTTTGGAAGAGTACCGCAAGTACATCGAGAAAGACGCGGCCCTGGAACGCAGGTTCCAACCCGTTTTAGTGAATGAGCCGTCGGTAGAAGATACGGTTTCTATTTTAAGAGGACTTCGGGAACGTTACGAAGTTCATCATGGCGTGACTATTCGGGATGCGGCCTTGGTTGCAGCGGCCCAGCTTTCGAATCGCTATATTTCGGATCGTTTTATGCCGGACAAGGCCATTGATTTAGTGGACGAAGCCGCAGCAAAGACCCGAATCGAATTGGATTCAAGACCGGAGAAGATTGATCAAATTGAACGCAGGCAAATCCAACTCGAAGTCGAGCGGCAGGCGCTTAAAAAAGAGCCTGATCCCTCCTCACAAACGCGCCTCAAAATTGTAGAGAAGGAATTAGACCATCTCAAAGAAGAGAGTCAAAAATTCAAGGCCGTTTGGGAGAAAGAAAAAAGCGTAGTTGAACAAGTGAAGACCTTGAAAAGCCAAATTGAAAAAATTAAAGCGGAAAGCGAAGCGGCCGAACGAAAAGGCGAACTCGAAAAAGCCGCCGAATTCAAATACGGAAAACTTCCAGCGTTGCAAAAACAGTTGGTAGAACTGAGCTCCTCGAATACGACAGGTGAAGGGCGCGCGGCATTACTCAGACAAGAAGTGACCGAAGAAGATATTGCCGAGGTAGTTTCACGTTGGACCGGAATTCCGGTCAGTAAAATGATGGAAGGCGAAAGTCAAAAACTTGTGGATATGGAGAAGCGTTTAAGTGACCGAGTCATCGGCCAGCCAAAGGCCTTGGAGGCGGTTGCAAACGCCGTAAGGCGGTCGCGAGCCGGTTTGCGTGAAGCTCACCGCCCATTGGGTTCTTTTCTGTTTTTAGGGCCCACAGGCGTAGGTAA
>CAIMNF010000290.1 GCA_903842755.1 Oligoflexia bacterium | reverse complement strand
CCACAGTCAAGGCCAATGCAGGGCACCGCTCGGCCCAGCCTAGCCTTTGCCAAAAGTGTCTTAAAAACACTCATTTTCCTGTCAAAAGTTTTTACAGTGTGTAGGCCCCGATACGCCCAAAACCCCTCAACTCCAATTAAATGGGCAAAGAGGTTGGCCCTGGTCTTGCTTTATCTACCCTTAGAGAGAGCCTATTTTTTAGGCACAATTTGTAACCGTTCGTAAAGGAGAGAAACTATGAATAAATCAAAAACATTGATCGCCCTTGGGGTGACTGGGCTGTGTTTGGCGATAAGCCCGAGTGCGCTTGCCCAAGCACCAACCCCCAAAACAGGAACAAACTCCAATCGCTCGCAAATATCTAAACCAACTAAAAAAAAATCAGCTAAAAAGAAAAGAGTTTCGGCACCAGACTCTTTTCCCGAAGACCACAAGTACAGTGACTGCACGGGAGACAACGCGCCCGCTCCACTGTTCGTTTCTGCAAGCGATCTAGCTGCTGCGGGGATAAGTGCGGGGTTCGACTCCAATGGCGATACTGCACATTTGTCAGGAACTTTAAGTCCCTTTGTTGCGAACAATCTGCGTGTAACATCAGCCCAATTCAAACCATCCGCAAATTCCAAAAAAATTAGCTCTGCAGACGGTTTTAAAGACACTATCCCAACACTCGGTCTTGGTGTTGCTTTTTGTCCGGATGAGGACGGTGAATCCTTCGCAAGCTTTCTAGCAGACCATTCTATTACTGCAGCAATTGCCGGCGTAGATCTAAAGGACAAGTTTTCTTCAATCAAAGCGGCGAAAAATGACGAAGGCTATGCCTCCGTCGGCATCGTGGATGGAGCTTGCGCAAGCATGACTAGTAGTAGCTCATGCCGTTTTGCCCAACCCGCGACCAATAGCGACCAATTTGATTCCGATGCACTTAAGACTGCAAAAGATGCGGTAAACCTTGCGAATTGTAAAAATTGCGTAGCGGATCCGACTAATGCCAATAGCATTATTGCGGACCTCAAGTTTTTACAAAACAGCAACCTCTTAGACTCCTCGTTAATCACAAAAATTCTGACCCAGAAATTTGAACTACTCGCACAAGAAGTTGAAAACTTCAAAATGGAGACCAGCCCGGCCGACTCGGAATCTCGGTTCAAAGCTCTCGTTGATAAAATTGCGGAGGCTTCGGGTTCGCTAAATAGCTATACCACCCTAGCGGCCGCGGACAAGGACTCTTTAATCGATAAATTCAACGATATGGCAAAGAAACTTAAGGAAAAAATCACCGACGGTACATTTAAGACTGGTGATCACGATGGTCCGTCAGTCGAGTTAGCGGCGAAGTTTGAAATGATGGATTACTTAAAAAATAAGACGACCGATTCTTCTACCGACACTGACAAAATATATTTAACGAGTAACAACCTAAAGCCTCTCAAATTGGATATTGAATCCTATAATATGACTCTACAGGAATCGATTCACGATGCGATGGCAGACGTCACTAAAAAATCAGAAGGGACTGCACTAGCCTCACTCATGGGTAGAATCATTGGTGCCGAGCAGACGGAAAAAGATGCTTACTGTGGTTCTCTAGCTTTAGGCGACAAGGATTGTAATGCAAAAATGAAGGAACTAAAAACCGACTACAAAGCATTTACCGCAAAAGACGGCGCCGGTAAAAAAGCCTATGAAACTTTGGCTCTGACTAACGAAGTGAAAGGCAAATACCAAGACCTTAAGGACAAAGCACAAATCAAAGAAGAAGGAATTCACACCTTCATTACCGAATCAAAACTTGACCCGTACGAACGCATCTTCAAACACCTGCAGTCAGAACAGAAAGAGAAGTTGTAT
>CAIMNF010000289.1 GCA_903842755.1 Oligoflexia bacterium | reverse complement strand
TTTTTGCTTAATAAGCCTTTCGAATAATCTTCAATAATTACCGCGTCCGCTTTTTTAAGACTCGCCATAATCGAAGCATAAATCCGCTTTTGGATGGTGGCTCCCAATGGGTGAACACTCTCGTAATCTACCCGTAACATTTGTTGAGTTTCCGCCACAATTCGCTCTTTTAAAATGGTACGGCGGGTAGAATCGACCACCAAAGCTTTCGTCGAAAACCCCTTTTCCTGAAGCATCCGGCACAACACTTTTCCGTCTTCGTCTTGACCAATCACACCGGTAAGCGTTGCCTCTGCGTTTAACGCTAAAATATTATCGGCAACATTGGCTGCTAATCCCAATTTAAAATATTCACTTTGAACAAAAACGATCGGCACTGGCGCTTCCGGGCTAATGCGATCCACCGAGCCCTGGGTATATCGGTCAATTCCAACATCGCCTAGCACGGCAAGTTTTTTGGATTGAAACTGACTCAGCGTCTGTAGCAGTTGTTCTTCCGATATAATTTTTTTCATGCCTTCCATCCTAAAATCGTTGTCACCGCTTCATCAAGATTAAATTTTTCCATACAATCAAAATAGTCGCAGCGCTCCCCCCGGCAACGGTACTTTTCTGGGCAACGAACGGGGGGTGTCCAAACGGTCCGCTGGGCACTCAATGGCCCCCATCGTTTTTCTGAAAGCACAAAAAGAGGCGGGAAAATCGCATAAACTTTCGTGCCGGTGGCCGCAGCCAGATGCAACGGACCCGTTCCATGCGCAACGACTCCTTCCGCGTTCCGGTAGAGCGCAGCAAGCACACCCAGTGGCTGAGTCCCCGATGCTCCTCCAAAAATGTGCTCCTGGGGGAGTTTGGCTTCGTCCGCAATTTGATTCAACAACGCAGCCTCTGACTCACTTCCCGTCAAGATGAGTTTATAAGGAGTCTCCGCTACCAGTCTGCTGACCCAACGGCTCAAATCCGACGGTTTTAAATACCGTGCTGATCCGCTTGATCCTGGGTGAACACAAAGATATTGTTTTGGCAAAAGGTTGCGACTGTTGATCCACGCAACTGCTTGTTCTGAGTGCTGATCCGAAATTTCAATCCATGACCGTAGACTCGGCACCGTCGCCGCAGGATGAACCGCCTGCTCAATGCCTAGTCGGGTCAGAAGCTGTACATTGTATTCCGCCTCATGCATTAAACAGCGGGATCGTCGTTGCATCAGCCCACGGTTAAACAAAAAGAACGATCGCAGTGTGGAGTAAGGTCCGATTCGAATTGGAATTTTAGCTTTTTTTAAAGCCCAAGAGACGGCTCGATCATCTTTTAAAACTAGCGCTACATCAAAGGTCTTTTGCTTCAGCCTTTGCAAAAATAAATCTTGGGGTTCTTGCGGATCCCAAACCATGAGATTAATTTTTTCGCCATAGCGGAGCACGTCCATCCATTGTTTTTGCACGAGGAACGTAATTTTCGCATGAGGCAATTTTGCGCACAATTGCTTAAGGACTGGAGTGGCAAGCAGCACATCTCCCAAACGGTCCGTGCGAGTCACTAAAATATTCATCTTCGTTTTTCTTGAATGAGCGCAGCCATTTTTTCAACAACTTGGTCTAAGGTAAACAGGGTCGTATCAATCTCAATTGCATCCTCCGCCTTTTTTAACGGTGCAATGGCTCGATTCATATCGCCTTCGTCGCGAATCCTAATTTGTTCGCGCATTTCCTCAAACGACAATGAATCACCGCCCTGCGCTTCAATTTCCGAAAGACGCCTTTTTGCGCGCTCGTCGATGCTTGCGGTTAAAAAAAACTTCAAGTTCGCTTGCGGAAAAATTACCGTACCTATATCTCGCCCTTCTAAGATGGAGGGTGCGCTTGCCCCCAAAGTGCGCTGCAACTCTTTCAGCGCTCCTCTGACCTCGGGAATAGCTGATACTTTTGAGGCCATCAGACTTAGCTCTGGCGAACGAATTTGAGTGGTGACATCTTTGCCATTCACAAAAAGTCGATTCGCGGGATTTCTATTTTTCATTCGGCGAAATTCTAATTGAGCTTTCTGGGCAATTTTGGTAATGGCTCCGTGGTCAGACTCATCAAAATTTAAATCAAAGCCCGCTTCAATGCATAAATAGGCCACTCCCCGGTAAAGTGCCCCCGTATCGACGTGAATCAGCCCAAGCAAATCGGCGATCCGTTTAGTTGCGCTGCTTTTCCCGGTACCCGCCGGACCATCCACCGCTACAATAAAAGACCCGCTAGATTTTTCGTTCATATATTTTCTGTAAGACCTTAATGGCCATTTGATTTTGGGATTCTGTGCCGACCGTCACGCGGAGCCAATCCGGCATTCCATAATTCGTAACCGGTCTAAAAATCATGCCTAAGCGAAGGGACTTTTCAAAGGCCTCGGCACCAGAAAGTCCTAAACCCTTTTGGGTATTAATCAAATAAAAATTTCCTTCTGAAGGTAAATACGGAATTCCTATTTTGTCATAAGCCTTTGCCATGATCTTCATGCCACTCCGATTCGCTTTCAGCGTCTTTCTGACAAATTCGCGGTCCTGAAGCGCCGCTTGAGCGCCAATTAATCCCAGCGAAGAAACATTGAAAGGCATCCGGACTTTTTGAACGTACTTGGTAACCTCTGGGTGGATCAACCCATACCCAACCCTCAATCCGCCCAAACCATAAACCTTTGAAAAAGTTCTAAGTACAGAAACGTTTGAATATTTTTGATAAAGTGCTACTGGGTCAGGCAAATCGGACGCGGTGACATATTCCCAATACGCATAATCCAACATCACATGAACACTTCCTCCGCGGACTTTTTGAACTTCGCTTAAAAACAGCTCAAGTTCCGCTTCTGAAACATAGGTGCCTGTGGGATTGTTCGGATTGGGGATGGCGACCATTTTGACTCGATCATTTTTCTTTACTTGCTCAAGCATGGCTTGAAGGTCAAATCGGTAATCCTCGGTCATTTCCGTAAAAATCGTCTCTACGCCCTGGATTCGGGCCGAAATCGGATACGCGGCGAACACTCCTTTACTCGAAACCATTTGGTCACCGGGAACACACAATGTTCGCAGGAGCAATTCGATGATTTCATTCGATCCACAGCCCAGCACAACTTCTTCAAACAAAACATGGTTGAGCTTGGCCAGAGATTGGCGGAGATGAAACCCACTTGCATCCGGATAGAAATGCAAATCCTTCATGGCTTTTTTCATCGCTGTGACGGCTTTGGGACTCGGCCCTAGTGGATTTTCATTCGACGCAAGTTTAACGACTCGCTTTACGCCGTATTCGCGCTGGGTCTCTTCAATGGGCTTCCCTGCAATATAAGGCTTTAACTCTTCGATATAACGAGAAACTTGAATACTGGCCATAAAATGATTCCTTAAAAACCAACCTCAATTAATCTGCAGCAAGTGCGCGCTCGAGCCTTTTACAAGACTCACATTTTTTACACGGCTGCTCACCATTCGAATAACAACTCCATACATCCTCAAACGGAAACGGCTTTGGCAAATTTCTAAGCGCTTGGACAATTTGCTTTTTTACCATCATGTCGGTGTAGCAAGCAACCTTTACCCCGGTCGCCGTTGAATACCGTAAACTCAAGGAAGCGACCCCTAAGAACTGCGAAGAATTATCGGGAAACGTAGCGGCTTCTTCCTGATTAAAACCTACGACCACCGCTTGAGCATTCATACTTTCTGCAATCGCCGCAGCAGCGTTAATCAGCACTCCATTCCGATTCGGCACCCAAACTTGCTTTGCCGAAGATTGAGTCGTTTTAAGATCGTCTAGTTGCTGGGTGGAAACTTCCGGTATTTCTAGCCCAGTCGCGGTTAACGCATTTCCCCCGAGCGCCCCTAACCACTTGAGGTCTAAAACGCGGTGAGCGACATTGTAATACCTTGCGAACTTTGCAGCGGCCTTCACCTCTGCCATTGCTGCCTTTTGTCCGTAATCGACCGTTAAGGCTAAAACAGGCTCATCAAAATGATCTGCAAAAGCCAAATTGGCGCTGCTATCTAAGCCTCCAGAAAGCAAAATAAGAGAACGGCGACGTGACATGCCCCTTATGTTGAACCAAAAAGTTGAACTAAAAAACAAAAAAAACTCTTTTCCTTTCCAGCTTTAACGATCACCAAGGCGTCAATTTTTTTCATTGACACGGCGAGAAAAGTATTTTAGTTACGAACCCTCGGCTCAAGGGGGGTTCTGATGATTTTCAATCGATCTATTAGTGCAAAAACTGCTAGTGCAAAAACTGCTGCAAAAAATTTATTCCTGATCGCAAGTGCAGTAGGACTGGCCAACTGTGGCGATATCAATAACAATTCGGGCCTCATTCAACCTTATACTTACCCGCAGTTTGTGGATCAAAGCGCGGGCTGCATCACTCCCCCTGCGCATTCTGTTGGAAGCCGAGACGCTTTATGCATCACTTTGACCAATGATCGAGCGAATTTAGACCCGAGAACAGGTGTGGTCTGCGCAACTAGCCTGAGACAAAATTATTTTTCAGACAATTGCCCTGGTTATACATGGCCCACTTCAAACTAAAAGCCAGTATTCATCGACTCTTCGGCATCAAAAACAATTGAAGAAGCCATTTTAACCAAGGCATCATCAAATTGACTTTCGTTAATCAATGCCGAAGTGGCGCCCAACGAACCCGTATAGGTCGCCGCTTGATATCCTTGCGAAGCCGACATGATATTCGACCAAAAAGTTGCACCGCCTTTTCCTCTGAGCTCAATTTTTACCTTTAACGTGGCGTTGTAACTGGAAGCAATTTCAACATTGTTCGGGGTAACCACACCACCAGCCAACTGGTTCGCAAGCGTAATTCCGGCAGGATCGACTGTTGCAGAAATCACTGTGGCCAGCAGCTGGGCGTCGGATTGCTCGGTTGAATCGACAATCTTTACGTATCCCCATTGAGCAAATTTTTTACGAAGGGCATTGTAGACCGTGATTTCAATACCCGCTTTAAAGGAATCATTTTTAACGGGCGCCACATAAAGGGTACGAATCTGCTTGGACTCAAAGAACGATCGCTGCTGCCCTCTCAGGTTATACCCGCAGCAAGTCACCATCCCCAATGCAAAAAAAATGAACATCCCCTGACTAAAGCCTCTCATCATGGTTCGACTTTGACAAACTTCCGTCCGTTAAGCAAGATAGAGAAAGGCCGCAATGGAAACCCTCAATCAAGTGTTAGCTCGCATCATCAAAGCACACACCACTCTTAAAAAAGGGGTTGAAGAAGCCCAAATTTTAGAGATCTGGCCGCTTGCTGTTGGAGAAGCACTCGGCAAACATACGCGCGCAATCAAACTCAAAGGGAAAACGCTCTGGGTCGAAGTCGATCATCCCGTATGGAAACAAGAACTCCATTCGAATAAAATGCTTGCCATCAAACGAATGAACGATAAATTGCGGGAACTTTTGTCCGATCAGCACGTCGTTGAAGACATTTTTTTAGTGAGCGGTCAGCCAAAAGTAAGCCAACGATAAAAAGAAACCCAAAAAAAGAATTGAAACAAAACCAATTGCCTTTGCTTTAGAAATTTCCACGGGTTCTTGCATTGGAGAACTTTGAGCTTTAGGCGGTACCGGCTTTTGTTGTAAAACGACTTTCGGCTGGAGAACTTGGCCGACCCTCAAATCAACCTCTTCTTTAACCACTTTTTTCGGTTCTTGCTCAATGGCGATCGTCGGCCCAAAGTCGTTCGTTGCGCTGGTCTGCGTGTCGTCACCTTTGTTTTTTTGACCATAAATAAGGCTTAAATTAACGTTCCCTAATTGAGATCTCACCTCATTGGCTTCGCGAAGCGAGAACCAAAAGCCCGCGTGGCTACAAATTTCATCGTCGGCACTTAACTCTCCTGACTCGATCTTTCGAACCAAATCGGAAGCACTCATCGGACGAAGAAAAGAAAAACTATTTTGTCTAACCATCCAGTGCATCATCGGTTCTTTAACACCTCATAGGATACAATATCCGCTTCTAAAAACTTCCGAATCCCGGGGTGCTTACTCTCAGAAAAAGATCGAGGATCCCCTTGAAAAGCTACTTTTCCCTGATCTAAAAAAACAATGTAATCCGCTAAGCGCAAAGCCGACGGAATGTCGTGACTAATCACAATGGACGTCAACGAAAACTCTGTTTTGATTTTTTCAATCAGCTCGTCCACCGTATGTCGAGTAATCGGATCCAAACCTGTGGTCGGTTCGTCGTACAATAAAATTTCGGGCTTCCGAATGACCGCGCGCGCAATTCCAACGCGTTTTCGCATTCCCCCCGATATTTCATTCGGGTACTTATCATAGGGCCCTTCCATACCTAAAAGCTTTAGCGTTTTTTCTACTTCGGTCTTTATTTGCTCACTTGACAACTGCGTGTGCTCGATCAGGGGAAAGGCCACATTTTCAAAGATCGTCATATCATCAAAGAGCGCCGCATATTGAAACACCATTCCGAACTTTTGCCTAAGATCGGTAAGATCTTGGTGCCCCAGCTCAGAAAGGCGCTTTCCTAGCACCCAAACCTCGCCCTGATCGGGACTCATTAACCCAAGAATATGCTTTAATGTGACCGATTTTCCGGTACCCGATGGACCTAAAATATAAGTCAATTTTCCTCTCGGAAACTGAATTGAAATACCTTTTAAGACTTCATCTCGTCCCTGACGAAATGATTTATGAATATTCCTTAACTCGATTACCGCATGATTTGTTGGCACACTGTTCGATTCAATCATAAATGCGATCTACTCTTTCTCCAACCCTGGTCATCATTTCATAAGGTATCGTGCCCGCAGCTTTGGCTTGAAGATAAGGATCAACATTTTCTC
>CAIMNF010000288.1 GCA_903842755.1 Oligoflexia bacterium | reverse complement strand
CTTTAGGAATTTTAATAATTATAGGATGAGGGTACTTGCCCTTTGTGGGTGGAATGGAATAATAAATAGGAAACGATCTTTGAAACTGAAATTAGCGTAAAACTAAATTCCCCCTATTTGGGAGTAGAACCTAGCGAGGTTGATGGGCATTTAAAAAATGGCGGGAGTGATGGGACTTGAACCCACGGCCTTCGCCGTGACAGGGCGACGTTGTAACCAACTCAACTACACCCCCGCATTATTAAAAGGAATGAGTTTTGAGGCTAATCGCTGGGCCTGATTTTGTCAATCCGTAATCTACTCTTGTCCCTGAACCTAGGCCCGCAGAGTCGTTCGTTTAACCATGCGTTGGGACTGGGAAAAAAACTTGAGCAGCTCTGCCCTAGTTTCGGCGTAATTCTTCGCTTTAAAGAGCTTTCCATATAAGGTTTCACCAAACTCAACCCACGGCTTGCTTTGGACGACTAAAAAGCGCATCCGCCGCATTCCGGCGCCCTCTTCGTATTCCGCTTCCACGAAATCCAATACCCGGAGTAAATATTTTCCGTATAATTCGCCCTGAACTGTAGGATCAGGGTCTACATCGTCCCCCCAAACCAGCCATGGCTTTGCGATCAGCGCCCGACCGATCATCACTCGGTCGCAGCCCGTTTCCTCTTTCATCACCTGAATGTCTTCTGTGCATTGGACATCCCCATTTCCAATAATGGGGCGGTTTAATTTCTGTTTAAGCTTTCGGATTAAATTCCAATCTGCGCTTCCCTTGCGCTTTTGCTCGGCAGTTCGGGGATGCAGGGTAACCCACGCGGCGCCCGCTTCGAAAATCCCTTGAACAAAATCGAATAAAAATCCTTCATCCGTTCCTCCTAGGCCCGCCCGCAATTTTACCGAGACCGGCAGCGCGGAATTTCGTACGGCCATGGACGTCACTTCGGCCGCGTACTTAGGGTCTCCCATTAGGGCTACTCCGTAATTGTGTTTCAGTGCCCGATTTACCGGACACCCCATATTAATATCAATAGCGACGGCTCCCCATTCGGTAAGTTTTTTGATACTGGAACGAATGTATTGTTCCTCGTTCCCCAAAATCTGGGGGCAAAGCCCATTGGCTTTGTCTTTAAACGTCAATTCGGGGTTTTGATTTTCTTTTTGCATGTGTAAACGACGGCTGTTTAACATTTCGGTGGGCCACAGTGCGCGCGCACCCGCGGGCAAAAATTCCGCTATCGCTGCCCGGACCGCATAGTGGGTAAGACCCACCATCGGAGCAAGCACGATTGGATGTGGGCATAACTCATCCAGTGAGTTTTTTTTAATCAGGTCCATGGGCACTACCGTACACGATGTGGGATTCCGTCGCAAACGGTGTAACTAAAGACTCCCTGTGGGCTTTGCTTGAAGAATATCTTTAATCACTTTTAGTCCCTTTTCTTCATTTACCGCGCAAGACTTCTTCAAACGTTCGATTTCCGCTGGGCACTGGTCTAAACCAAGCTGCAACAAATCCGAAGGACAATAATTCACGTCTGATCGATCGTGAACCACACACCACTTTACCTTTTCTAAATTACAATCTTCGACCGTGATATCAACCTTCGTGACCGCTCCCGGTTCTTGATTAAGCTGAATCCGCTGCTCCAAAAATCCGTTTGTAGCGCAAACTTCAGTCAGGAGTGCCAAGTTTTCTTGGTCCGTCAGGGGGTAATCTTTTTTACCCGTTTCGCGTGGACACCAGGTAAATCGCCATTCCAGCTCGGCTGTTTTTTTCCAACACCGATTTTGAGTATCAATAATGCGGGCATTTTTCCCTGACTTTAGTTCCTTTAAAACCGTGGGACAATCGACTTTCGAACCATTCAACCAACACATCGCCCCTTCAAAGACGTTTTTTGCAACCGCATTTTGAAAGAGTTGCGGGATTAATAAAAATAAAAAATACGTATTCATCAAATTCGCCTTCCATTACTCAAGGTCATCCCCTCCCCGAGCCCATTCTCCGGTAATCCGGCAGGTTAAAAACGCTTTCATAAACCCATCTAAATCGCCATCCAATACGCCATCCGCGCTCGAAGACGTATACCCCGTCCGGTGGTCCTTCACCATTTTATAAGGATGCAAAACATACGATCGGATTTGCGATCCCCACGAAATATTCTTTTTGGAATTTTCAATCGCGTCTAATTTTTTTTGCTCTTCTTCCATGTGGCGCTCGTACAGGCGTGATCGCAAAACTTTCATGGCCAAATCCTTATTTTTAATTTGCGAACGTTCCTGCTGACAGGTCACGACAATGTTCGTCGGCAAATGGGTAATTCGCACCGCTGAATCGGTCGTGTTCACTCCTTGCCCCCCCTTACCACCGGAGCGATAAACATCGATCCTTAAGTCAGCTGGATTGATCACTACTTCAAAGTCATCATCAATTTCGGGGGTCACAAACACGCTCGTAAACGAAGTGTGTCGCCGCGCATTTGAGTCAAAGGGCGAAATTCTCACTAACCGATGAACTCCAGCCTCACTCTTGAGCATCCCATACGCATTCGTTCCATTTACGGTAAACGCCACATTTTTAATACCGGCTTCTTCACCCGGCAGCACGTCCAGCACATCGACCCTGTAGCCATTGGACTGGCCGTAGCGCTGATACATTCTAAAAAGCATTTGGGCCCAATCTTGCGACTCAGTCCCCCCCGACCCCGCATTGATGGTTACGATAGCGTTTCGCGCATCATTGGGCTCGGACAGCATTTTTTGGAGTTCCGCTTTTTCGAAAAGTTCCAGCATCGGTGCAATCGAATCCGAGGCCTCTCCAAAAAGAGCTTCGTCTTTTTCTTCTTCCGCCAATTGGAAAAGGGTGTCCGCGTCGTCATACGCGCGCTCAAGCATATGGAACTGATTTACTTCCGTCTCTAAACGTGACTTTTCTTGCGAGAGCACCTTGGCTTTACGGTTATCTGCCCAAAAGCTTTCTTGGGTTTCGAGATGCGAAATTTCTTCTATACGGCGCGATTTTGTGGGTAAGTCAAAGTGAACCTCGGAGGAAGTCGAGTTTCTTTTTCATTTCCTCGAGGGTTTTTCGGATTTCATAAGCTTCTAGCTTTTTTGTGGAGGGTTTTTCGGTTTTGGAAGAAGGCGTGCTCATAGGGTAAGCTTACCCGATTTCACCACTGCGCGCAATTAAACCCATGCCCCGGGACCGCGATTGCTCTAAAAGCTTTTTTTCGAGCCTAGCCATCTGGTTCGCCTGTTTTTTGCCTAACTCGTGATCATAGCCCAACAAGTGCAGGAGCCCATGAATCATCAGCACATCCGCCTCTTTTTTCCACGCGTGTCGGTGGTCCTTTGCTTGGGCAACGAGCACAGGGCCACAAAGCACTAAATCCCCTAAAACTCCTTGATTCCAATAAAACGGATCTGAAGGAAAACTCAACACGTCGGTGGGCTTGGCCTTGCCGCGATACTCGGAATTCAACTGGGTCATACGTTTTAATGAACATACGGTAACCGCTACCGAAAGGGGCGCGACCGTACCCTGATTATTCCTTGGAATTGCCTTTTTTAAGGTCGGAACTGATTCTAAGGCCTTTAGCCACTTCGCTAACGATTTTTTGGCATAAATTTGGATTTTTGAATTGGCTATTCTATTGGACGGCATGGATTTTATGATACAAAATAACCCTATGCCCTACAACGAAGAAGGCTTATTGGCCGCCATAAAAAACGTGCTAGAGACTGTTCAAAAACTAAGGAGTCCCGAGGGCTGTCCCTGGGATAAAGAACAGAACCACCAAAGCCTTCGCCCCTTCTTAATCGAGGAAACTTACGAAACGGTCGAAGTCCTGGATCAAATTAAAACCAGTGCAGACCTTTTAAAGCCCCACTTGCGGCAAGCGTTTATCGAGGAATGGGGAGATGTCCTTTTACAAATTCTTTTGAATGCGGAAATTGCAAGCGAAACTCATCCCAGCATCACTCTGGAACAAATTGCAGCCCAACTCAACGAGAAACTAATCCGCAGGCACCCGCATGTCTTTGGAAATACCAAGGCCGAAACCGCCCAAGAAGTCATCCAAAATTGGGATGCCATTAAGAAACAAGAAAAGAACGCAAAACCCCAAAGCGTGTTTGATGGAATTCCCCAGGGTCTGCCCCCCCTTCCGCGCACAATGAAAGTCATTCAAAAAGTGACGAAGGTGGGCTTTCAGTGGCCTAGCATTTCAGGGCCCGTAGAAAAACTTTTAGAAGAAGTAAGCGAACTGAAAAGCGCGCTAGAGCATTCGGACCTCGCACCAGAAGAATACCTTCGCAAAGTAGAATCCGAACTGGGAGATGTTATTTTTTCAGTCTGTAATATTGCGTATTTTATGAAGCTCGATCCAGAAGCCGCTCTTCGCGGCACCTTGAGAAAGTTCGAGTCGCGGTTCCGATTCATTGAAACCGAGCTTCAAAAAAACGGCAAAGCGCCTGAACAATCCACGCTTGAAGAAATGGACCGCTTTTGGAATGAAGCCAAGAGACTAGAGGCCGGTAACATTTAATGACTCGCAAAGTGGGCTTAACGGGCGGAATTGGAACGGGCAAGAGTACCGTCGCCCATTTTTTTTCAAAGGCCGGAATACCGGTACTGGATGCCGATCAAATTGCTCGAAAACTGCGCGAACCTGGTGGCTTGGCCAGTCCCCTGATCCAAAAAAGATTTGGCACCACCGACCGGGAACAACTGCGCACCCTGATTGCGCAAGATCCAAAGGCAAAAAAAGACCTTGAGGGAATTCTGCATCCCCTGATTCATCATTTTAGCCAAAAAGAGATGGATTACTTAATCCAAAAAAACCCAGCCGCGCCCTGTATCGTTTACGAAGCGGCCTTATTACTGGAAGCGGGCCGAGGGCCCGATTTTGAGGCTTTGATTTTAGTGACTGCCCCCCAAACCGAGCAAGTCAAACGAGTCATGAAGCGCGATCATTGTTCCGAAGCCCAAGCAAAAGCCCTCATTCAAAGCCAATCCAGCCACGAACAACGATTAGCGCTTGCGCAAGCCCCAGGGAGAACCGTGCCGGCCTCAATTCACCTCATTGAGAATACAGGAACAGTACACGAGCTCGAAGAAAAGGTATTAAAAATACTGGATCAGCTTAAGCAAACATGATACCTAAAACTGATCACCAAAAAATTGTTGATACCATCATCTGCCGAAAGGAACACCATGGCTACCCGTCTGAGAGTGAAACGCAAAAAAGTAAAAAAAGATTTACAAGTTGCTCATAAAAAAGAACCTAAATTACGCGAACATAAAATTGACAATGCCCGCAGTAAAAAAATGAAAGCAAAGAAAATCAATCGCGCCCGTTAGTTTACCGTTTCCCCGAAAATTTTCAGGAAAATTAACCCATGCGCCTTGCAATCATTGACCTCGGAACAAACTCCATCCGCTTTGATGTGCATGAAATCAGTGCCAGTCGGACCGGTTTTATTCAGAGCCGTCGGCTGTATCGCGAAAAAATCATGGTTCGATTGGGACAAGACCTGTTTGTCAGTGGGCAACTCAGTCAAGATGGCAAGCGCCGAACCTTAGAATCGATTGAGTCTTTCCATGAAACGATGGACGCGCTCAAGGTAAATAAAACAATCGCCTTTGGAACTTCCGCGGTCCGCGACGCTTCGGACGGTGAACAGTTTATCCAACAAATCCGAAAGCAGACCGGGGTTGATTTTCGAATTATCTCGGGCGCGGAAGAAGCCTCCCTGATTGCCAAAGGAATCATTGCAAACGAAAGCATTCCAAAAGGAATGACCGCATTGATTGATATTGGCGGCGGAAGCGCCGAGGTAAGTATTTGCAAGGGCGCAAAGGTTTTGCATTCCTATAGTTTCAATTTAGGTGTGGCCCGACTCCAGCAAGTTTTTTTAAAAACACAGCCTCCCCTTCGAAAATCAAAAAAAGATCCGGACCCCATCCAAGAACTTCGCAATTACATCAAAAGTGTTGTCCTTCCGAAAATGATCGTCGAGCGATGGCCCAAGGTGGATCGCATTGTCGGCTCAAGCGGGAGCATTATTGCTTTATCGAAACTTGCTCACAAAGGCAACGAAGGTGCGGGGAAAACTCCATTTGACCTCAAGGCACTCAGCCGGCTAGTCGATAGCATGAAAACCAAAAACACCGCGGGATTACTTTCGATGTCGGGCATGGAGCCAAAGCGGGTGGATTTGATTCTAGCTGGAGCGATTTTATTAGATGAATTAGCCCAGCTCTTAGGCGCGAAGACCATTCACACCACCGAATTTTCCCTCCGTGATGGAATTTTGGTGGACGAGCTTGCGCGCTTTAAACTAAAAAGCGATCAAGCAACCGGATTTTCACTCGATGAAATGATCAAACGGACCGAACATTGGGGAATCGACGCCAAGCACTTTCAAAATGTGCGGCTTAACAGCGAATGGCTTTTTGATCATTTGAGCCGCATCCACGGGCTCAAAAAATCATGGCGGCAGTACCTAAGTGCAGCTGCAATTTTGCATGATGTCGGAGAAACCATCAGCCATGCAAATCACCCAGAACATTCAGAGTACATCGTAAAAAACGCAAATTTTGTGGGCGTGCATCCTTGGGAATCGCAGCTGATTGCATCGCTTTGCCGCTTTCACAAGGACGAAAAAATTCTTGATAAAAAAAATGAACGCAAAATTCCGTATCCAAAAGGCGACGAACTGCGCCCCATTTTTTTAAAATTATTAGCTTTGCTCCAACTTTCGGATGCATTGGACCGAGGACACAAAGGTCAAGTGAAGCTCAAAACTGCAAAAATTCTTCCCGGAAAAGTAGGAGTATTCTTTAATAGTAAGCACACCTGCGATTTAGAGTTTCTCCGTTTTGAACAAAAGAAAGTTTTATTTGAACAAGTGTTTAAGCGGGAAATTACGTTGCATAAGCGTTAAGATTTTTCGAGCGCGTCTAATAAATTTTGATCCACTAAATTCGGCACCGTTACCCGCAATAATTTTTCTTGCTCCATCGCGCGCTGAATTGCAAACATCGAACCTGAATTTCTAGCCCAGCTTCGGCGAGCAATCCCATTGTTTACGTCCCAAAAAAGCATCGCTTTTAGTCTTCGTTCCGCCTCTGCCGATCCATCGAGCACTAATCCAAAGCCGCCATTCATCACCTCGCCCCAGCCTACGCCTCCGCCATTATGGAGCGAAATCCACGTCGCCCCTCGGAACGCATCGCCCACAAAATTCTGGACGGCCATGTCGGCCGTGAACTGGGAGCCGTCGTAAATGTTCGAAGTTTCGCGGTAAGGAGAATCGGTTCCAGAAACATCATGGTGGTCCCGCCCTAAAACAATCGGCGCAGCGATTTTTCCGGTTCGAATTGCCTGATTAAAAGCGCGAGCAATTTGAATCCGTCCCTCGGCGTCGGCATACAAAATGCGCGCCTGCGAACCTACCACAAGCTTATTTTTCTGTGCGGCCTTAATCCATTGAATATTGTCCGCTAATTGCTGCTTAATTTCTTGGGGTGCGGTTTTTTCGATTTCGATTAATACTTCGGCTGCAATCTGATCCGTTAGGGCCAAATCGGACGGACTCCCCGACGTACAGACCCACCGGAACGGGCCAAAGCCGTAATCGAAACACAGGGGGCCCATGATGTCTTGAACATAGGATGGATATTTAAAGGTGCCATCCGGATTGACCACCGCTGCGCCTGCCCGACTTGCTTCTAACAAAAACGCGTTTCCATAATCAAAAAAATACATACCCCGGTCACACAATTGTTGAATTGCAGTTGCGTGACGGACTAATGTTTTTTGAACCTCGCGCTTAAATTGGGCTGCATCGGTTGAAATCAAACTCACCGCCTCTTGGAACGGAATACTCACCGGATAATACCCACCCGCCCAGGGATTATGGAGCGAGGTTTGATCCGATCCTAGCTCAACCGAAAGATCGCTTGCGGCCAGTTTTTCCCACAAATCGACCACATTTCCTTGATACGCGATCGAGACGGCTTCGCCATTCGCTTTTGCTTTTTTTATCCGAACAATTAAGGCGTTCAAGTCGGTTTCTACCTCATCCACCCACCCCTGCGAGTGGCGTTTTTGAACAGCCTGGGGGTTTACTTCAGCAACGACCGCCACCGCACCTGCAATCACAGCGGCTTTAGCTTGTGCCCCGGACATGCCGCCCAGGCCAGCAGACACAAATAACTTTCCCTTCAGTCCGTCGCTTGCGGGGCGCCCATTTTTAGCATTTAGGATTCGCCCGGCATTGAGAATGGTAATGGTCGTTCCATGAACAATTCCTTGCGGACCAATGTACATAAACGACCCGGCCGTCATTTGGCCATACTGAGTGACGCCTAAAGCATTGAACCGTTCCCAATCATCGGGCTTTGAATAATTCGGAATCATCATGCCATTGGTAACGACCACTCGCGGCGCTTCGGGGTGCGAAGGAAATAATCCCAAAGGATGGCCAGAATAAAGCACTAATGTTTGTTGATCCGTCATCGTGGCGAGGTACTGCATGGTCAATAAATATTGCGCCCAATTTTGAAAAACGGCCCCGTTGCCACCGTAGGTAATCAGCTCGTGCGGGTGCTGGGCCACTGCCGGATTTAAATTATTTTGGAGCATGACCATGATTGCGGCTGCTTGGCGGGATTGATGCGGGTAATGATCAATGGGCCGCGCAAACATTTCGTATTTGGGTCTGAATCGGTACATGTAAATTCGACCGTACTTTTTTAACTCCTCCGCAAATTCCGGCAGTAACACCGGATGATGTTTGGGATTAAAATACCGAAGCGCATTTTGAAGTGCGAGTTTCGTTTCGGAATCCGTTAAAATTTGTTTGCGCTTGGGCGCGTGGCTCGTACGTTCATCAAAGACCTGCGGTGCGGGTAGCTCGTTTGGAATACCTTTTAAAATTTCTTCTTTAAATGCGTGCTCGATGTTCATGGGTGACCTCTGGGGTAAATAATGACCCCTGAGCATCCCGAACCCATTTCATTTAATCAAGGGCGAATGTTCTTGAAACCTTGTAAAAGTTGAGAATCCCAAAGAAATACGCATTAACTCAGAAAAAGGAAACATACTTAATGAGATTAAAGGAGTGATCAACTCTCAACGTGCAATCAATTAAAAGAATTTAATAAAAGGGCAAATAGTGTACAATTTCACTTTGACAATACATGAGCTTTTATGTAGATTATAGGCGCTATGCTCGCAATAAGAATCGGCCAATTAAAAGCCTCGCGGTCTACTCTGTGCACTATTTTTATGGTGGTCTTCACGATCATGAGCATTAGCTCACGAGCCGGACTGATCACAAATTGTAACGACATTCTGCAAGG
>CAIMNF010000287.1 GCA_903842755.1 Oligoflexia bacterium | reverse complement strand
TTTATTTGCGGCTTTTCAATCGAATGCGAATGAGTTACTAAAAAGCATAGAAAAGCACTTAACCTAGGGGGTTAAAATGGGAAAAGTAGTAGCAATCGTAAATCAAAAAGGCGGTGTCGGTAAGACTACGACGACCGTAAACTTGGCGGCGTCATTATCACTTGCCGATAAGAAAGTCCTCCTGATTGATTTTGATCCCCAGGGGAATGCCTCTTCAGGTGTTGGCGTATCCCCTAAAATGGATGACAGCTTCTTAACCATTTATCATGCTCTTTTGGGCGAAGTTTCCTTGTCTTCAACTATTAGGAAGACTGAAATTGACCACTTAGATTTGGCACCCGCAAATTCGCATCTCACCGGTGCCGAGATTGAACTCGTTGGGGCTTTTGCTCGCGAATCTAAGTTGAAAAATATTTTGCACGAAGTTCGACACCAGTACGACTATATATTCATCGACTGCCCACCTACACTTGGCCTTTTAACAGTTAACGCGTTAACGGCCGCAGATTCTGTACTTGTCCCACTTCAGGCGGAATATTTTGCTCTCGAAGGACTTAGTCAACTCATGAACACGATTGACCTGATTAAACAAAGTGTAAACCAACAGTTAGCGATCGAAGGTATCGTTTTAACGATGTTTAATGGCCAATTAAAGTTGAGCCACGAAATTGAGAGTGAAGTGAGAGCTCATTTTGGAGAAAAAGTATTTAATACCGTAATTCCGAGAAATATTAAGTTAAGTGAATGCACGTCATTTGGTAAGCCAATCGTTTTATACGATGTAAACTCGAAGGGCTGTGTCGCTTATTTAGATTTGGCTCGCGAAATTCTTAATCGAGATAATCCTCATGGTCAAACCATATTGACGACTAACATTCAAAGTGCCGAGACCACCGCAGTGATCAATCAACAACCATTGGTAGGGGCTTAAAGAAATGAGTAGTTCAGCGCAACCACAGAGATCGGTACTTGGCAAAGGTCTGGCTTCGTTACTGCCGGGGGCAAATCAGCAACCCGCCGCACATGGCTCTCAGCCAAGCAATGGCAGTGTAACGGCGCAATCCACACAAGGTCCGATAAAAGAAACTTCAGAATCGACATCAGCGAGTCGGCATATGGGCATTTCGGTATTACCGATCGAAGCCATTAAAGCTAATGAGTTCCAGCCGCGAAGAGATTTTGATCAGGCGGCATTGGAAGAATTGGCGCAGTCCATTCGAGAAAATGGGCTTATTCAACCCCTCATTGTTAGGAAAAATGGCGATCAATATGAATTGATTGCAGGAGAGAGGCGGCTTAGGGCTAGTAAATTGGCGGGTCTAAAAACTGTGCCCGTCGTGATACGTCGAAGCACCGATCGAGAGGCTTTAGAGCTAGCAATTGTAGAAAATATACAGAGAGAGGATCTTAATTGTGTAGACGAAGCATTAGCCTACTTCCAGCTTTTGCAAGAGTTTCAACTTTCGCAAGAGGAGTTGGCAAAAAAAATGGGCAAGGAAAGAGCAACGGTCGCCAATGCCCTTCGCATTTTGAAGTTATCGGATTCGATTATTACCGAGCTAAAAAAAGGCACACTTTCTCGCGGACACGCAAAGGCACTTTTGGCAATCGAAGATGCCGCCGAACGGGAAGCGCTGTCGCAAGAAATCTTGGGAAAGCACTTAAGTGTGAGGCAGGCAGAAAAGCGAACTCAGGAAATTAAGCAAGGTAAGGAATTAACTCCAAATGAAGCAAGTGCCAGGATAAAAAGCGACGCTAAAATAAGTGTGGTGATTTCCCAGGCGACTCAAGAGTTGACGCGAAAGTTTATGACGAAGGTCAATATTAAGGGTGATCCTAAGTCGGGGATGATTCAAATGCACTATTCTTCATCAGAGGAGTTTAGTCGAATATTGAACCTGTTGGCAGGAGAGTAAATGACAAACCAGTTTGAATTTCAGGCCCCTGAAGTGGTTTCTACTGAGCTTACGGGAGTTCTGGAGAAGGCCGCCCAGTTTGACGGTACCTTGGCCTATAGTGGATGTTTTCATATCAATGGAATCGTAAATGGGAAAATTATTACTCCCGATATGCTCGTGATTGGTGAAACGGGAAAAGTGAATGGCGAAATTAAAGCAGGTGTCGTCATTATCTACGGTAAAGTTGAAGCCATCATCGAGGCGAAGTATAGAGTTGAATTTAAAAAACCGGCGATCTTCCGGGGCGAAATGTCTACCCCGAGCTTAAAGGTTGAGGAAGGGGTTCTTTTCGAAGGAACCAACAAAATGCTTTAACGGCTTGACCCTTTCTGATTTTGCGTGGTACTTAAAGGTCATACCAAACAGATGAGTTTCATTGAAATTCGTAGAGCAACACCTAACAGCGTAGGGCCTAAAAAACCATGACCGAAATCTTTGAACAGCTTGAACTAAACCAAACTATATTTTTACAATTCGCTCTCTTTGCAGTCTGCTTTTTAATCCTAAAAAAGATTTACCTAAAGCCCTTTCAGGCACTCATTGAAAAGCGAAATATTCGGTTAAAAAAAGATTCACAAGCAGCCGCAGAGTTGCTTAAGACTGTCGAAATCAAACTCGCAGATTACGAAAAACGGTTACAAGAAATGCGCGCTCAAGCGCGCAGTAATTATGAATCTGCCGTCCTTGAAATTAAAAACGCCGAGAATACAGCAATTGCGAACCATCGCGAAACGATTAAAAAGGACTATCAGGCATTATCTCAAAAATTGTTGATTGAAAAGGCTCAGGTTGAATTAGAGCTCAAGACCCAGGTGTCCACTTTTGCAGATCACATTGTGGAAAAAGCTTTGAGTCATCAATAGGAAACGAAATATGGAAACGCTCATTTTACCTTCAATAAACGTATTAGCGCTCTTTTGGTTGCTAGCCTATTTTACGGGGAAGCCGCTTAAAGCGTGGATAAAAAATCGCACTCAAAGTATAAATGAGGGTCTAAGTCGAGCTAAAGTAAACGTATTGTCAGCAGAAAATCAAAGAGCAGAAGTTGAAAAAAAGTTTGCGGGAATTGAAAAGGAAAAGGAAAATATTTTCTTCGAGTGGCAGGAGAGACAAAAATCTCAAATCAAGGGCATAGAGGACGCGGCGCGAAGGCTAAGGGCTCAAATGGAACTTGAAGCGAAAGAAAATCAACGGGCGCTTGAGGAGACTTTAAGGAGAGAGGCGATTAAGACGATTGCCCTTGAAACGCTAACTACCGCAACCGCACGTTTAAAAAACAAATTAAATCCGGATTTACATCAATCGTATAATGATCTTTTTGAAAAAGAATTGATGGAGAAAAAATGAAAGTAGCAAAACTTTACGCGCAAGTTTGGTATGACGTCGTGAATGGTACGGGACCGGCAGTAAACCTAGATAAATATAGGTCGGAATTGGAAAGCTTCGGAGACCTTTTCCGTGAAAGTGAGCTTTTGGTTAAAGTTTTTAATAGTCCCAATGTATCGGATCTTGAGAAGGAGAGCGTCCTTACCGTTTTTTCTCAAAAATTGGGTCTTAGTCCCCTTAGCTCTCGATTCCTTATGATGCTTGTTAAGAAAAATAGGATCAAATTTCTAGGCACCATTTTAAAGGAAATCGAAACTATTCAGGTTGATCGCTCTGGAGGGCTAAGTGGCGAGTTGATTAGCGCGGTGCCATTGTCCTTAGAGACTCAGGAAAAAGTGACCCATGCTTTGTCTAAAAAGTTGAATAAAAAGGTGACGTTGAAAATCCGAGTGGATTCAAGTTTGATTGCTGGAATCCGAGTTACCGTAGCGGGCATCACTTACGATAGTAGTATTCAAAATAAGTTAGAAAAATTGGTAAATTATTTTCATTAAGCACGAAGGAGAATAAGCGATGAGCTTAAAAGCGAACGAAATTGCAGAAGTTTTAAAAAGTCAGTTGTCTAACCTGGACAATAAGCTAGATGTTTCCGAAACCGGGACAGTGCTAGCTGTGGGAGACGGAGTAGCAAAGATCTACGGACTTGAAAAAGCAATGGCCGGTGAGTTGGTCGATTTTGGTCATGGTGTGTTTGGTATGGTCTTAAATCTAGAAGAGCTTGCGGTCGGCGTTGCAATTCTAGGTGATGAAACGCTCATCAAAGAAGGAACCCTCGTAAAGCGAACGGGAAAAATTGTTCAAGTTCCGGTTGGAAAGGAACTATTAGGACGTGTTGTGAATGCGTTGGGACAACCCATTGATGGTTTGGGGGAACTCAAGGCGACTCAATTCAGTCGGGTCGAAGTAAAGGCTCCTGGAATTATTGAGCGTAAATCCGTTCATGAACCGCTTCAGACGGGCATCAAAGCAATCGATGCAATGATTCCCATTGGCCGCGGACAGCGTGAGCTAATTATTGGTGACCGTCAAACCGGGAAAACAGCAATTGCGATCGATACGATCATTAATCAAAAAGGGAAAAATGTATTCTGTATTTATGTGGCCATTGGTCAAAAGCAGTCGACGGTAGCACAGGTCGTAGATCGCCTGAAAAAGTCGGGAGCAATGGAATATACAACCGTCGTAAGTGCGGGAGCTTCCGAGCAAGCGCCGTTACAGTTTTTGGCGCCGTATACTGGAGTTACCATGGGAGAGTTTTTCCGGGATAACGGAATGCATGCCCTGATTGTTTATGACGATCTTACGAAACAAGCCCAAGCTTATCGTCAGCTTTCTTTGCTTTTGCGCCGCCCGCCAGGTCGAGAGGCTTATCCCGGGGACGTGTTCTATCTCCATTCAAGACTTCTGGAGCGCGCCGCTAAATTATCAGACAAAATGGGTGCAGGCAGTCTTACCGCTTTGCCAATTATTGAGACCCAAGCGGGGGACGTGTCTGGCTACATTCCAACGAACGTTATTTCTATTACCGATGGGCAAATCTTCTTAGAAGCGGATTTGTTTTATAGTGGTGTACGGCCAGCGGTGAACGTTGGTCTTTCTGTATCTCGGGTAGGTGGATCGGCCCAAATTAAGGCGATGAAGCAAGTGGCGGGTACATTGAGATTAGACCTTGCACAATACCGAGAAAAAGCAGCATTTGCACAATTTGGCTCGGACCTTGATCCTGCAACCCAGCGACAATTAGCTAGAGGACAACGCCTTGTGGAAATTTTGAAACAAGGGCAGTATTCACCGCTAGGAGTAGAACAGCAAATCATCATTATTTTTGCGGGGGTCAATGGTTATCTTGATCAAGTCCCGGTGGCAAAACTGCGGGCGTTTGAGGAACAATTTATGGCTTTTGTTGCCAAAAATTATTCAGACATTCCGCAAGGAATTGTTTCAACTCAAAAAATTGATGATGCAATGAAGGCTAGACTCATCGAAGCTTTAGGTGCATTTAGTAAGGTGTTCTCTGCATAAAAAGGAATAAAAATGCCTAGCATTAAAGACCTAAAGAAAAGAATTACCTCTACAAAGAATACGCAGCAAACTACAAAGGCCATGAAAATGGTTTCTGCAGCTAAGTTACGTCGTGCAACTGAGGCGGTTCAAAGTCAGAGACCTTATGCTCAAGAGATTTCAAGGTTAATTACTTTGTTAGCTGCGAGTGGTGGTAAGTCTGAAGATTTGGCTCCGCTTGAAAGTAAACAAAAAGTTTCAATTTGCATCGTCATGAGTTCAGATAGAGGCCTATGCGGGGGTTATAACGGTACCGCGATCAAGGCTGCGGGACAGTTCTTGGTGGAACGTCAGTCTCAAGGCAAAAAAGTGAAATTCGTTTTTGTAGGAAAGAAAGCGTTTGAAGTACTTAAAGGCCGGTATCCGATTGATGTTCTTCACTTTGAAGAGTTTGGCCCAAAGGTAGGATTTAAAAAGGCGAGTGAACTTTCAAAGAAAGTTCTGCCACTTTTTGAGCAGGGGCAAGTGGACGAAGTTGTCTTAATTTACAATTTGTTCCAGAACGCAATTTCGCAAGTGATTCAAACCGAAACTGTTTTGCCGATCACTCCAGCTGAAGATGGAAATATTTCAAATATGGAAAAAGCAGCGCTAAACGAGGCGGCGTTGTTTAAGCCAAGTCGGCCAGAATTGTATGAGTTCATTTCGGGAAAGTATTTTGCGGTTCAAGTCTATCGGGCTTTACTTGAGTCACAAGCCAGTGAGCATGGAGCACGGATGAGCGCAATGGAGAATGCGACGAAAAACGCAGGCGACATGATTAAGAAACTTACGCTTTTATATAATAAACAGCGTCAGGCATCAATTACCAAAGAGCTTTTAGAAATTATAGCAGGTAGCGAGTCACAAAAAACCCAATAGGGCCCAACAGCAGTGGGTGAAGGAGAAAACAAATGTCAGCAAGTAGTGGTATACAAAATCTAGGAAAAATTAAGCAGGTCATTGGGCCCGTAGTAGACGTAGAGTTTTCTTCGGGAAAAGTCCCTGCAATTTATCATGCGGTTAAAGTAACCAATCAATCCAATGGACCGAAAGAATGGAACTTGGTTTTGGAAGTTGCCCAACATTTGGGTGAAAATACGGTTAGATGTATTGCAATGGATGCGACGGATGGTTTGACTCGCGGTCAACCAGCATTGGATACGGGCGATCAAATCATGATGCCCGTGGGCCCAGAAACGTTGGGTCGGATTGTGAACGTCGTCGGCGAGCCTGTGGACGAAGTGGGTCCTGTGAACGCAAAAAAAACAATGGGCATTCACAGAGCAGCTCCTTCCTTTAAAGATCAATCCACAGCGGTAGAGCCGTTTTATACCGGTATTAAAGTTGTAGATTTGATTGCTCCTTATGCAAAGGGTGGGAAGATTGGTCTTTTCGGTGGAGCGGGCGTAGGAAAAACCGTTTTGATTATGGAATTGATCAATAATATCGCAACCCAGCATGGGGGGTATTCCGTGTTTGCTGGCGTAGGAGAGCGAACACGTGAAGGTAACGACCTTTACATGGAAATGAAAGAGTCTGGGGTAATCAATAAGACTTGCTTAGTTTACGGGCAAATGAACGAGCCACCAGGAGCGCGTGCACGAGTTGCATTGTCTGCCCTGACCATGGCCGAATATTTCCGAGATGATGAAAATAGAGACGTGCTTTTGTTCGTGGATAATATTTTCCGGTTTACTCAAGCGGGCTCTGAGGTCTCGGCCCTCTTGGGACGTATTCCTTCTGCCGTGGGTTATCAGCCTACTTTAGGAACAGAAATGGGTGAATTGCAAGAGAGAATCACCTCAACCAATAAGGGTTCGATTACCTCCATTCAGGCGGTATACGTGCCTGCGGATGACTATACGGATCCAGCTCCAGCAACGACTTTCGCTCACTTAGATGCAACGACCAATTTGTCGCGGCAAATCGCTGAAATGGCCATTTTCCCATCGGTGGACCCTTTGGCATCGACGTCGAGAGTGTTGGACCCTCAAATTGTAGGAGATGATCATTATAAGACGGCGCGTATGGTTCAAGGTATTTTACAACGATATAAAGATCTTCAAGATATTATCGCGATTTTGGGTATGGATGAATTGTCAGAAGAGGACAAGAAGACCGTATCTCGCGCGCGTAAAGTTCAACGCTTCTTGTCACAACCCATGTTTGTGGCCGAGCAATTTACCGGGCTTAAAGGTAAGTTTGTAAAAATCGAAGACACCATTAAAGGCTTTAAAGAAATATGTTCAGGTAAGCATGATGACTTACCCGAACAAGCTTTTTACATGGTTGGTACAATCGAGGATGCGATTGAGAAAGCAAAAACACTTCAATAAATATGGAAAAATTTTATTTAAGTATTTATTCGCCTGAGCGAAAGCTGGTTGAAAGAGAAGAAGTTCTTTCTTTGTTGGTGACCACAGTCGAAGGAGAGACAGAAATTTTGCCAGGGCATGTGGGAATGGTTTCCCAAATTGAAACCGGTCGTTTTGAATATCAGCCGGTGGTCGGTAAAAGGGTTACTGGGGTTATCTCGACCGGATTCTTAAATGTAGAGGGTGAGGTAGTCAAAGTCTTGGCGGAAACTTTAGAGCTTTCGGCTGAGATTAATGTGGGACGGGCCAAGGCTGCTCAACTCAAGGCCGAGGAGATGCTAAAAAATGCATCTTTAGGGCTTCACGAGTTTAATAAGTACCAGCTTAAATTGCAGCGGGCGTTGATTAGACAAAGTATTGGCTCCGGTCCACTCGACTAATCTCGAATCAATTATTTAATATTAATTGTTGAATTTAGGTGAAAGTGGCATAAAATTTAGAGGTAGTGCCGAGATCCTGTAGTTTAATTTAGTTCGAAGATTGAAGGAAATGAACGGAATCATTTCAGTGTCCACATGGAGTAGTCACCTGAATAAACAACTCGCGTCCGCCGTGGCGGGGAGCGCTTGTCTTCTATTTGGCTTCGTAGCCGGTTCACATTTTTCGCCGCCAATTTTAAAAATTGCT
>CAIMNF010000286.1 GCA_903842755.1 Oligoflexia bacterium | reverse complement strand
TAATCAAGAAAGCGAGCTGTCGGGCCTGCTCCGGCGGCAAAAAAGATAAGCTCGTAAAGTTAAATTTAATTCTAAAAGGAGCCGCCAAATCTTCCAAAGCCACTTTTTTTGCAAATCTTCTTAATTCTGGATGGCTCGAGGATTCGGCCAGTTTTCCTAAACTTTCTGGGGCAAAAGTACTCACTTGCCGAGTCAGAAATTCTGGATTAAAAATTTTCATTGCAGGAGCAAAACGGTTCCAAAGCTTCTCTCGATTTTCACTCGAGAGAATAATCTCATCCACAATTTTTAAGACCAGCGGATCGGAGATTGCCTGGGGGGTTTCCTGAAGTATAAGGAACATCTGCTCAAATACCTGGTTTGAAATGAATTCGATATCGACGTGCGTAAGTGTCCGAGTAGTTTCTAACCTAACCACATCAAATAATTTTTCAAGATCATTCGCTCTTTTGATGAGGGACGTAAAAACTTTCAAGTCATAATCCGTGCTGATATTTTTTAAAATATATTCCTTCGCAAACAAAAGTCGATCCTTCCAAGACCAAAAAGGTTTGACAATATCTTCCCAATAATTCGCCAAAATTGAATTCATCATGCGAACGTCCCCAAATTTCCCCCAACCTTCGTTTCCAAGCATCACGTCTATCAATCGAATAAAATTCGAACGAGATTTTAAAAACGGCAATAATCCAAGCACAAACGTCAAATCACCTTCATCAATAGTGATGTACTGCAAATTATTTGCAAAACCTCTTAATAAACCCATTTCTGAAGCCTGATCGGCGAATAGGTGAAATGTACTCAACAGAAAGGGGCAAAAAAACTCTCGCTCAATGTCACCCAGGTTTAGAATTTTATCATAATCAACCCAAGTTTGAGCTTTTGCGTAAAGTTCATCTTTTAACGTTTGGGCCTGCAATGCCGTCATCTCTACGAATTCAATCTGTTTTTTAACGTATTTCCATTGGTCAGCAAACGAAGAACGCCACAGTCGCTCCGGCATTTCTTGGTAAATGAGACGGTAAACTTCCCCCTGTTCCCCTTCAGATATTCCCGAGGACACTGCCAAATTCAACGCCTTTTTTCTAAATTCTGGTCCAATGGGGAACTGGGAAAATAGTCTTAATCGCTCTAGCTTAGAGAAGTACTCTGTCGGCGCCGTCGCTGCAGCCAGACTTTCTCTTGGGTGAAAGCGCAACTGGCTCATTAAAAATAAGTCATGGTCTGACAATTCTTCGAACGGACTAATGAGCCAAACATTGCCTTTATTGAACTCAAATCCATTCGGGCGAGCGGTAGGCCCGTAATGAGAACTTCGTGTGATACTCCGATCTTCTGCCAAGGAGGCGGACTTAATGAAGCGAAAGAAAATTTGATCAGACTCGGGATCTTGTAGGCTAGCCGCCTTTTTCTCTGAATAAAGAACCTCGGGAATTCTTAGCATCTCCGCTGCTACCCCCTTAAAATTAAAGCTATTCAGATTAGCTCCGGGTAGCGCCAAAAGTGCACCATTTGCGGCGGCCATTTGTTGCAATTGCACCAGCAGAGGACGGATCAGGGCGCCTTCGTTTTGCGCCGAATCCAAAGGGGCCTGCACGGTCTCGATGACCCAAAGTGGCACTTCGTTCTCTTTAATTTTCGCCTTGAACAGGCTCACGTAACCAATCTCTTCTCCATTTTTTAAAATTTTGAGCTGAATCGAATAATGGACTAAGGCATCTACGTAACGGTTAAACGCAGTACGAACGCACTCGCCCGGCCCAATCCCTCTAAATACAGCCTCAAAACGGGACATGGGCGCCACGGTAACGCCTTTTCTAAAAAGATCAGTCCTCTGAACCGAGGCAAGTTCTGGCAATCTCCAGAGCGCCTCAAGCGACTTTCCAGGCGCTCTAAAATTTGCGCCAATTTTTGCAGCTGACGCTACAATTTCTTCCAGGACTTGGTACTTTTGCCACGGAGTCAATGCACTACTTTCTAGGCGCTGCAGCCGCCGTTTTCCTGTTGCGTGAACAATCAATAAACGGGCAATCGTATCAAACAGCGCCGGGTCACGGCTTTGTAGAAATTCAATAGACAATGCTTTCACGATGCGTTCCGCACACCCTGGGTCATCTAAATCCAACGTTTTAAACTGCCCTAAAACCGTTGCTCCACTTTGGGACCAAAAATGTTCGTTTAGCTCGCGCAATCTAAAACCAATCTGCTCCCAGTTTGAATGCTCTGGAATGACTAAAGGCTCGGCACCAGATTTTTTTAACCTAAAGGGGGCTAGCGACGGGATCTCTTCAAGTTGAGCAGCAGTGATGGCATCATTTTTTATTAAATAATTAAGAGCATTAATCATTCGATGCAAAGCCGCACGGTCAAACCGTGGGCCCATGACTTCGGGCCGATCTGTATAAAGAATTTCGGAAAAATCATGATTGCGAAACCGCTTCGAGAGCTGTAGAAAAAATCGATCTTGGG
>CAIMNF010000285.1 GCA_903842755.1 Oligoflexia bacterium | reverse complement strand
CTTGAAGAGTGATTCTCTTCGACAAAAAGAATACAATAAATAATCTAATTTTTCTAATTAATTTTTTATAATGAATTTAGTTATGAATAAATTCATCTTTATTTTTTTAAGGCTGTGGACGATAAGTTAGGGCAATATTTGATAATTTTGGAGACTCTCCATACTAAATTATTTAACCGGTTTGTATGTATGCAAATCTTCTTCCGTTGCGTGAAAGCTATAAGCGTCTTTCATGCTAAACTCGCGCAACCGAATCAATCCGCCGCGGGGTCTCGGTTCATCGCGATATTTATTTTGAATTTGGTAAACCATCGCAGGAAGCTGTTTATAGCTGGTCAGTTCGGTTCTCGCTAAAAAAACGACGGGTTCCTCGTGGGTCATATTTAAAACCATGGGCCGCTCGTGCCGGTCTTTTAAGCGCATCATGTCTTTTCCAATCGCACTGTAACGACCGCTTTCTTCCCAGAGTTCGGCTGTTGCAAGGCAAGGCATGGTAATCTCTTGCCCATCGATTGCATCCATCTCTTCCCGAATTATTTTTTCAATTTTTGCGACGGCTTTCCTTGCCAGGGGAAGCAATCCGTAGACTCCAGCCGTATATTGCCTGACCATTGCGGCACGAAGTAGGTAACGGTGGCTCATTAATTCGGCATCTTTTGGCGTATCTCGAAGAGTGCGCGCCATTATTTTTGACATTCTCATCCCCGTATAATTACACCATTTTACGGCGTTTCAAAACCAAGAGTTGATTTAAACAGTTTTAATTTATTTTTTTGTTTACTCTGTGCTACTTTGCTGCTACGTTCCATTTTCAAATGAAACCCTATTTTTTCTTAAGCTTGGGAGCATCCCTCTGCGCCCTGCTCTCTTTTCAAGCGTTTGCCGAACCTGGTGGAAATCCGGTCGATTCCTCCACTATTTTATCGCGAGCATTTCCAGACACCCTTAGAAACAGCTCCCATTCGCTTGCAGTCCGCTTTTTGGACAGCAAATCCATCCGTTTTCATTCGCATATTTACGAAGAATCTATTTCGGGCGGAAGCGATGTCCAAGGGGTTTCAAATTATTTTATTCACGGTTTAGAACCACGAGAAATTTACACCGGCGAGGCTCCGAATTGCCTCGTGTATAGTTATTCGAACAGCCCGGATCACTTTGAATTACCCAAAACGAGTCAGGCAGGTGCACTGAACAGCATTACCTTTACGAATCACACCTACTTTTCTTATCTGAGCTTAATTTGGGCTTCATCCCCGCAGTCCGGAGCAGGAGAAATCCTGTGTTTCCGCTCGGACGAAAACGCTGGTCACTGGACCGTAGGCGACGTCATCGGAGCCTTCAACGGCTTGATTGAAATCGTCCATTGATCCATGTTTGACATGGTGCACTATTATCGATATGGAAGGTTCATGAAATTCAAAGATAGAATTTTTCTGACGGTACTTTTGATCTCTGGACTTTCATTAATCGCGTCGACGATTTTATCCTATTCTTACTTTTCTAAAATGATCGAAAGTCGATTCACCACCCGTTACCAATCGCTGGTCAATAACTTCGGGACTACGATTGAAATCATGGATAAAATCTCGGAAAAAAATATGCGGACCGCCGCACTTTACCTGGACCAACAATTTAAAATGGGAGGAAAAATTGATTCCGCAACCCTCCAAAAGGAAGCGAAACTTTTGGGAGTTTCTGGGATTGAGATCGCGAATCGAGACGGAAAATTTATAGCGGCTTCTCTCTATGACTATAAGGCCATTCCAAACCTATTTGAGATTTGGAACGGATATCGCGGTCTCCTCAATGGCACTCGCGAAAACGTGATCACCCCCTTGGTTCCTTCCATTGTCGACCAACGCATCATGAAATTTTATGTCATCCCCACGTCGGACAAAAAATACCTGATTGATATCACCCAAGAAATCAATTTTTTAGAAAAAGCACTTCGTTCCGTCATTCTTGCAGATGACACTGTTAAAATGATCGCGCTAGACTCGCCGACTGGCGTCCACTTAGGGGCCTACAGCCGCGATCAAGACAAAATCAAGTTTTTACAAGGAGAAGGTCCCTCTCCTGTAGATTTAGAAGACTCCATGACCCTTCGAACCGTTGCAAATCCAACAGAGACCGATTGCGGCGAATGCTTCAATAAAAAGCTGGTGGCAACGCCTGAGACTCCAATGACTTACACCGTAAAGGCGATCATCGACAAAAGCGCGCTCCATAAGAATTTGCGTAGCTTAGCCTTTATTTTGGCGGGCTTATGTACTCTCTTTTTAACTATTTCTTTTTATGCGGCATCGAAAATGTCTCGGTACTTGAATCAGCGTTTTTCTGACTTGATGGAGCAGACTCGGAAGGCAGTCGAGTCCGAAACCCCCACAGACATTACGCTTGGGGCCTTAAACGATGAATTCGGTACCCTGGCAAAACAATTTAACCGCCTTTTAGATAAAATCGCAGAGAAAAACTCAAAATTAAGAGTCTCCGAAAAGAAGGAAGCTGAGTTTAAAATTGCGGCTCAGGTTTCCCACGATATCCGCTCCCCCCTTGCTGCTTTGGAAATGGTTCTTCCCTCTATTAGTGAGCTTCCAGAAGATAAACGCCTAATCATTCGAAATTCAATCAACCGCATTCGGGACATTGCCAACGGCCTTCTCAATAAGAACAAAGAGAAGCTCGCGCCGTTTCAATATGCACCAACTCCAGAAATTGGAACCCACTATCTCTCTCCCCTCATCGATTCGGTAATTTCCGAGAAGCGATTACAATTCAGAAACCAATTAAACATTGAAATTGATTTTAACCATTCGCGCGAGTCCTATGGACTTTTTGCGAATATTGAGCCGAATGACTTTAAAAACGTGGTGTCGAATCTGATCAATAACGCGGTAGAGGCGATGGGCGATGGCTCGGGAAAAATACGACTTGAGCTCAATTCAGAAAACAATACCGAAATCGTTCTCAAAATCTTTGACAATGGCAAGGGAATCCCCCCAAAAGTGCTCCCGCTGTTGACCCAAAAAGGCATGACCTTCGGCAAAGCAAATGGCAACGGGTTGGGCCTTTATCACGCTAAAGAAACGTTAACAAAACTTGGCGGAACCATTGAAATCACCTCTCAGACCAGCAAAATTAAAACTCGTGGCACTTGCGTTACCCTCCGACTTCCCAAAGCCAAAGTTCCGGACTGGTTCGTTCATACAATTAAGCTAAATCCCAAAATTCCTGCGATTGTTTTTGATGATGACCAAACCATTCACCAAATTTGGCAGGGTCGCTTTGACTCCGCACTCATGGGACAAAAGCCAGTTCAAATGCAGCATTTTAGCTCTCACAATGCTCTCCGGAAATTTTTCGGGCAAAATTTTGATTCGCTCGATCAGGCGCTCTTCCTGATGGACTATGAGATTATCGGGCAATCGGAGTCTGGCCTAGACTTAGTCGAGGAACTTGGCATTCATAAACAATCGATCTTAGTGACCAGCCGTTACGAAGAGCCGCAGGTCCGGGAGCGCTGCAAAAGACTTGGTGTCCGGCTCATTCCCAAGCCGATGTCTGCGTTTGTGCCGATTGAAGTCGTGAATTAACTCCGCTGATCTGTGGTTTTTGCGGCAAGTTGCCCTGCTTTTTAAATTTCTTCAGTTTAATTTATAACCATTCATATCTTTTTTACACGATTGTACATAATTTTAGTGTACAAAATGAGTCGGATAGTGTACCATTAAGCCCCATGTACAATTCACGAATCACTTTTGGGATCGGACTTATCCAGTTTTTATCGGGAGCCGCCGTTGCCTTCGCCGGCGGAACAACTCACCATTTGTACACCGCCGCTAACGATTTGGAACCGGAAGCGGCCATCCAAAAATTACAAGACTCGAATGCGGATGCTGCCGTTGCGCGCGTTTTCATTTTTACGGATGAGGTCACCCAAGCGAATCTACCCAATGTATCTGAAGACAGCATTCGAGTTGCTCTTTCAAAAGTGTATGGACTTGGCTCTACAGATGCTAAAATTCAAACTATCACTAAAGTCACCTTGTGGAACGACTCTACCTTTAAGGCCGAGGTTAAAAAAAGTAATCCAAAGATCACCACAGAAGTCGATTTGCAAAACCAAATTTTTACGATTCAAAAAACAATTATGGAGCATAAAATTTTGGCCGATGTGATCTTTGATGATGGATCGTCCACTGCTCCAGGAGTTGAATCTTTATTAAACCTCCCTGAATCATTTCAAATGCCCAAAAATAAGGTGGCCTGGATTAAGCCAAATGCCACGGTGGTAAGCCCACCCCAAGGCATGGTGACTAACGCAACTTCTACTTCACATGGTCCGTTCAGTTTCCAAGGCGACTTACCGAAGCCCGTGACCGAGATCAAGAATGACTCAAGGTCCAGTGGTGATCGCATCCCGACCGAGCGCAGCTCCACGGATTCAGGAAGCATTCGTGACTCTAAAGAGGGCGGAAGCGTCTCCTTGGGGAGTAGCTCAGGGGTTGGCGGTGGCTCTCGGTCAGAAGACCACCTTAAGCCCGATGAACACAAAGCTCCTCAACCCGCCCGCGAAACCTACACCTCTAATTTAGGAAATACTGCAGGATCTGTAACCGAGAATTCAGAATACCCCCTCACACCTGCGGCTCCGGCACAGCTCAGTGTTGGCCACAATTTTAAAGGAAATTTTAGTGGTGCCCCCGAAGACCATTCCATCAAATACCCAGTCCTGGCGCCCATCGTTCCCCTTCCGCTTCCGGAAGAATATTTAAAAGAAAAGAAACAACACCAATCGGCTGCGTTACAACAAAAATTGAAAAAACGAACTTTAAAGCCAATTAAAAAGAAAGTGGTCGCATTAAAACGAAGCAACCCCGATTCTCAATAGCAAAAAATCAAGTCCCATAGGAAGACTCTGGACCTGGGACAGTGACCGAACAACGTTGAACACGTCCGTTTTCAAACCACCAAAGACTGCCCGACTGCATCGTCTGCCACGATTCATCTTCAGTTAAAGGAAGGGAAGCGATGACTGCAACACAGTCGTCGGGTGTAGTCACCTCACTGAAATCTACCTTGAGTTCCCGGTCTTTTAGGCTTACTTTTTTAAACGGAGCCTGCCTAATCACATAAGTTAACTGAGTCGATGAATGCGCAAATAAAGCGCGACCATTACTCAGCAAAAAATTAAATTCGCCTAGCTTCCCGATCTCAGCCGTGAGCTCAGCCAAAAAATCAAATAAGAGTTCATCTGAGGGCTCACGATTTCCGAATTTTTTTCGCAGCTCTTGCATCATGAAGCAAAAGGCAAGCTCGCTGTCTGTATTTCCCACCGGCAAAAAAGTACCCTCCAACGAGGGCCTGAAATTTTTCAAATTCCCATTGTGTGCAAAAATCCAGTAGCGTCCCCAAAGCTCGCGCATAAAGGGATGGGTATTTTCTAACGAGATCTGCCCCTGGGTTGCCTTCCGGATATGGGAAATGACATTCATTGATTTGATGGGATAATTTTTTACCAGCTCTGCGATGGGCGATTGAGCCGAGGCTTGAGAGTCTAAAAACTGCCGCACCCCTTTTCCCTCAAAAAATGCAATTCCCCAGCCATCCTGATGCTCATCCGTCAGACCACCTCGTGCTTGGAAACCCGTAAATGAAAAACAGATGTCTGTCGGTGTATTGCAATTCATTCCCAAAAGCTGGCACATGTACTTCTCCTCATTGCTTCAAATTAGAGTAGCACTTTATTCAATAACAGGTAAATTATAAAGGAGCGTGAACTTTAAAAACCTTTTTAAAAGTCTTTATTTTTGGGTACTCTTTTCAATTCTTGCGGGTATTTTTTTAGGACTCCGTTCACCCGAACAGGCCCTTTGCTTAAAGCCAGTCGCCGATGCTTTTATTTCACTCATTCGAATGGTCATCGGCCCCATTATTTTTTGTACGGTCGTGCTTGGAATTTCTGGGGCTGGGGATATTAAAAAAGCGGGAAAAGTTGGCGCAAAAGCGCTCCTTTATTTCGAGGTGGTTTCCACCTTTGCCTTGGCCATCGGACTACTCGTGGTCAATTGTTTAAAACCAGGGAAGGACTTTAACGCTGATCCGAAAATGTTAGATCTTCAATCGGTTTCCGAGTATGCAGTAAGCGCCGGGAGCCAAAACGTTACCGGCTCCCTTTTGCATCTGATTCCAAAAACATTTATGGATGCGTTTAGTGGATCGGGCGACTTAATTCAAATTTTATTTTTAGCCATTCTTTTCGGTTGCGCCCTCAATGCGCTCGGAGAGAAGGGCAAACCGCTTCACCTGTTGCTGGAAGCGCTCTCTCAAGTATTTTTTAAAATCATTCATTACCTGATGAAACTCGCGCCGCTGGGAGCAGGATCGGCGATCGCCTACACGGTGGGAAAATTTGGAGTCCATTCCTTAAGCCCCTTAATTTCCTTAATGGGATGTTTTTATCTTGCGTGTTTGGTTTTTATTATTGGCGTCCTTGGACCAATTGCCGCGATGGCTGGACTCAACATCTTTAAATTTATAACTTTTATTAAGACGGAATTATTTACGGTACTGGGAACCTCCTCATCCGAATCGGTTCTCGTACCGCTGATGGAAAAACTAGAGTTCCTTGGATGTGGCCGTTCGATCGTCCGAATGGTCATTCCCGCTGGCTATTCTTTTAACTTAGATGGCACCAATATTTACCTCACCATGGCCACTCTTTTTATTGCGCAAGCCCTGAACATCCATCTCTCCATTGGCCAACAAATGAGCATCTTAGGCGTAGCACTTCTAACTTCTAAGGGTGCCTCGGGAGTGACCGGCGCAGGATTTATAACTTTAGCCGCAACCCTTCAAGTGGTCCCAGAAATTCCCGTGGCGGGATTAGCGCTGATTTTAGGCATAGACCGATTTATGTCGGAAGCACGCGCCTTAACCAATGTTGTGGGAAATGGAGTGGCAACCGTCGTCATCTCGAAATGGGAAAATCAATTAAATCTGAATCCTACTTTTAACAAGAACCACCGCGCCTCCGCTAAGAAGGCTCACGAGTAAAAGAAGCACCGCCAACCACCGACTTGGCCGGTCCAGCCATCCCGAATGAGGAAGGTACGCATAACAAATCGAATTCAATTGATCGAGCCATGTGCCGAGCTGTCCGCCCCCCGCTTCGACGAGTGCAATTCGTAAAACTTTTTTTGAAAATTGAATACCGGTCATTACCGTAGAAAGCTTGCCTTGCTCTGTGAGGAAAAAAAGCGCCGACGGATGAATAAATGCGTTGTTTTCGAAATCTTTTTCATAATAAAAACCAAGCTTTTTAGAAAGGGCCTCAATGGCCGCTAAGTTTCCGGTTAAAAAATGCCAGCCGGACTCGGTCCCTGGTCGATTAAACTGGCCTAGCGTTGTGGTTTTTTTCTGTTGAGCCAACTGGAAATTCTCGTCGGGATCAATGCTCACCACAACCACATCAAACGCTCGCCCGGGATCCAAGGGTAGGTTTTTCAATCCCTCCACTAGCCCATTCAACAAAAGTGTACACGCCCCCGGACAGTCAAAATAAACGAAGGTCAGCAGCAGCGGGCGCCCTTGATTGAGATAGGTTTCTAACGAAACGGAATGTCCAAGTTCGTCGTGAAACATTAAGCCTTGAGTAGAAACTTGTGTTCCAATTTTGCTTTCTAGTCCAACTTTTGCCCAGGTGTAGGCGCAAAAACTGGCAGGATTAAAAAAAGTAAGGAACAGAAAAAAGCGCGCCCCTAAAAGCTTATTCACTGCAATTGCGCTGCCCTAACTCTCGCAGGCTTTAAAAAGTCATCGATTAATGAAAAGAAACGCGCAAGCCCCAATTTCAAAACTTGTGGATGATCGGTATCCGCTTCATCGGTCACCACCTCAAACGGACGCATCATGTCCATGTCCTCATGTTCCAAAATGTGACAATGATAGACGAAGTGCCCTGGATAAGGCCCAAATCGCATGATGATTTTAGTGACCATCGCCGATCGCGCCTTAATGGTATCCTTCCAACCCATTTCATTCGGCTCGGGCAAAACGGGTGGACCTGTAAAGACCACCCTCCCCGAGCGTTCAAATTCTGGTCGATCAAAGGGTTGGCGGCTCACTGTTTGAAACTGAACCAAGTGAACATGAAAAGGGTGTGTATCATCCGTTGCATTCACAATGTTCCAGGTCTCAATGGAATTCAAAAGAGGTTTTTCCTGAATAGGGTCTTCCCAATGCAAGTGGTTGAGCAGCAAAACAGATCTACCATTGGGAGAATCAAACTCTTGAAGTGTAATAGAGCGCGCTCGCCTAGAATCCGATTCCTTTAACCGCTCAATGGGCCTAAAATGCAAAGGCAGCACAGAGCGATCGAACTTTACCGACTGCGCCTTGACTTTAAACAGCATCACCTCTGGAATGGGGGGCTCAAGAGCCTCATCATCCGTCTGCGAATTATTGTTCAAATAGAGGTTTTTTCCCGCAAAAGCCGAAAAATCGATCACCACATCCGCTCTCTCCCCGGGAGCAAGGTCGAGTCGCTTCGAATTCGGATCGCGTGGATCATTCAAAACCACCGTATTTTCCAGAAATCCGCCGTCTGACCCAATCTGGAAAAAAGCCGGACCAGCCCCGCCTGCAGAATCTAAAAGTTTCAGGGCGTAGGAACGGGAGTTTGCCCCATTGAGCATTCTAAAACGGTATTTTCTAGGTTCGACCACAAAATAAGGCCAAACTTTTCCGTTCACCGTATTTACATTGCCATAAAATTCGGTTGGAAAACTCTTTGGGTAAAAAAGAGTCCCATCGCGATTGAACGAGCGGGACTGAAAAATTAAGGGCACTTCATATTTGCCAGAAGGCAAATGCAGCGATCGCTCGAAATCGTCACGAACGAGATAAGCCCCTGCTAAGCCCGAATAGACGTTCAATGCGGTGACGCCAATGGAATGATCGTGATACCAAAGGGTCGAGGCCTCTTGTGTATTTGGATAAATTGCAAGCTGAGACTGTCCAGGAACACTCCAAGAGTCAGGCCACCCATCCGCGTTCGTCTGTCGATCCGAGTATCCAATTTCAGGTAACGATCCGCCGTGCAAATGCACCACTGTTCTAACCGCGGGTAAACCGTTAATTAAATTCATTCCGCTGGACGACACTAAAAGTGGCACTTTCGGCAGTTCACTCTGCCAAAGAATTTTGGACTCTTGATTCTTCTCGGCAATGAGCGTTGGCCCTGGAAAAACTCCATTATATCCCCACAGGGGTGTTGCGGGTAAATCCCGATGAAAGGACTGCTTAAACTGACGTATTTGAATGGGCAAAGGATCGGAAAGGGTCTTTAAATCTATGTTTTCGGGTATCGGTAACACATCGACGTACTTTGCTAAATTTAACTCTGGCCCAACGAGACTGCTAAGCGGCGCGTGGAAACTAGGAAAATTTTCCGCGTTAACAGGATTCAAAAATGAAGCCTGCAATGTAAATAAAAAAATACTGAAAGGAAGCGTAAACGAACTCATTTCCGCCCATACACTATCACAATTTAATGGTTTTAATCAGCTGAATTAGGTTTAAAAAATCGGTTCGAATGATGAAATAAGGAATCACGCCCAAAGCCCCACTCCAATACAACCCGAAGGTCCAGATTCGCGTCCAAACTCGGGAATACCATACCGCTCCTTTGGAAAGTCGCCACGATTTAAAAATAAATAGGGCAATCATCCATCCCACCTGCGCCCAAAGCAACGTCATTCGATTTGGGTTTTGCAGGACACGCTCCGTAACCTCTCGCACCCGGGGGTCCGCTAGAACCTTTAATGGTGCCAGCAGCTTTTGAAATTGCGCCGCAGGACCAGTGAGCGGCATTTGGTCCGGCGCAAGTTTCTGGTAATCCGCACTTAAAGGATTGGCGTTATTCAGCTGCTTTGCCGTTTGTAAATCCTTTTCATGAAGCTGTTCTGCCTCCTTCACGGGGTCATCCTCTGCGGGCTTTATCTCGGCCCGTCCTGGTGTCACAACGAAAAAAGTGGCCAATAATAAGAGGAACGATAGGTGCGGCTTCATACCCCCCAGCTTAGCATATTTAAATGAATTTTATTGATTAGAAGAAAATTTTTCGTTTTTCATTGCATTGGGTTTCAAAACACGTAAACTAATTTTAACAGACTAATTTAGTCAATCATTAAGAATGCACACGATGTGCATTAAGGAGATCCTATGCGCTCACGGAAGAACCTTACTCCCTTCGCTTTCTTCATTGCTTTCGCGATTACATCCGCTCTGCTTTACCGCCTAAAACAATCGGATGCTACCAACCCACCTATGGGACCTAACGAATTAAAAACTTCCTTGGCCACTCCAGGCGCCCCCCACAACGAAGCGCCTTCCACTAACCCTACAGACGCTAAAAAAGATTCGCCAATTCAGGAGCAAATCACCCAGGTCACTTCGGACACAGCACCTCGGTCAAAAACAGTTCCACAGGAATCCATCTCTAAAGCCCCCACTCCCAATTGCTTTGTCGTGGAATACCAACATAAACCGGATGCAAAAAAGCGTGATCGGGAAGATTTTTTGGATTTCACCAATGCGTTTCCGATTCCCCATACGGCTTACAATCAAAAATCACTTTGTGTGAAAGTAAATCAAAAACCGGTTCCATATCAAACGCTAGAATCGAATCATCATTCAGAGGTCCGCGTGGGCCCGATCATTGGGCCCGATTCCGTTATTCAAATCTCTTATTGCACCTCCAAAATTAATTGCAATGAAAAATGCGGCAATCCTGCACAAGGATTCATGGACGACCTGATGGCCGAAACGCCCTCAGAAAATAAAACTGCACCTTCGCTCATCGAAAAATTTAAATCCGCAAAACTCGTCATGCGGGATTGGGTGACATTGCATACCCAAGAAAAATTCTGTAGCCGTTAAAAACAAAATCAAACCCAGTGTTTAAACTAAAATTGAGAAAGGATTCTCTGTATGATTCAATTGATCACTGACCATTTTTTTCACGTCGTTCCCATCCTCGTTGCCGGTGTCCTTGCAGTTTCAATTATGGTTGAACGTTTTTTTACCTTGTTTAAAACCTATTCATTACCCGATGGCCCAGGATTTAACCAAAAAATAAATGAGTTCATTCTCCAGGGAAAGCTGAACGAGGCATTAGCGTATTGCCTCCAATTTCCTGGCAAGCCGAGCGCACATGTCGCCCAAGAAGCCCTCAAGCGCGCTCACCAGACGGAAGACCTCATTCAAAGTGCGATCGAACTGATTCGAAATCGCTCTGTTGAGAAAATTCAAAAAAGAACCCATTATCTTGCGACGATCGCAAATGTTTCCACCCTACTGGGCTTGCTTGGAACCATCGCGGGGCTGATCCAATCCTTTGGCGCGGTCGGATCAGCTGACCCTCAACAAAAAGCGCAAATTTTGTCGAACGGGATTTCAACAGCCATGAATGCCACGCTGATGGGATTAGGGGTGGCCGTGCCGTGCATGATTGTGTTTAGTTTGCTGATGAATAAGGCAAATCAAATCCTTGCAGAGCTGGACGACACAAGCTTAACGGTCCTTGACTCCTTGATGACCCTAAGTTTTGAAGGGGCCCCGGAACAACCGCCTTCCACTCGGAGTGCTTCATGAAAACCTCTGAAGTTGAACTCAACATTACTCCCATTATTGATTGCTTTACGGTACTCATTACTTTTTTGTTGGCATCGGCAAGTTTTATTCAAATTGGCTTTTTAGAAGCGGAAACCCCAACACAATCTAATGCCACGTCTGCGGAAGAGCCCGAGGCAGAAATTCTTCTCACCATTACTTCTCCGAAAGATGCAGAATTCTCGCTAAAAGGAAAAATAAATTCAAAGTTCCAAATCCACTTAGATCTAAAAAGCGACTGGGCGAAGCTCGATGAGACGCTCCATACATTGGAGGCCCAACACCTTAAAGGAACGACCATTCTCTTAACCGCAGAGAATCACATCTCCTACAAAACCGTTACCGAAGTCATCGAACACTTAAATCAATTCCCTTTCCCCCTCGTGATTGGAGAGTTCGCACCATGAAACGCTTGGGAGGACGTTTTAAAAAACACACAAGAACCTCAGATGAGCTAAGCCTTCAAATCACCTCGATGGCCGATATCTTTACCATTTTATTAGTATTTCTCTTGAAGGGGTTATCTTCAGACGCGCTCCAAATAACTCCTTCTGCGGGAACACTCCTCCCCACTTCCGTATCGACCCGTCCATTAGCGGATTCTGTATTACAAATTGAAGTGAAT
>CAIMNF010000284.1 GCA_903842755.1 Oligoflexia bacterium | reverse complement strand
TTACTTTTTAAGTCCATATCTTTGGTTGTATTCATCTAGCTTTCTCAGCTCTAGTAACCCGAGAGGAACTTGTGACCCCAATATGAAGGAGGCTCCGAAGATGAATCTTGAAAACAGTTTTGTCGCAAGTCAAAGAAGCCGTAAACGAAGGAACTTCTTTATCCAAAGCGCTGGCCCAACACCCGAAAGTGTTTGACCACATTTTTGTGAATATGACCGAGGCCGGTGAAAGCTCCGGTACCTTAGGCTTAGTGTTGTTGCGACTGGCGGATTTAAAAGAGGGACAAATGCGCTTGAAACGAAAAGTGGTCGGTGGGATGACTTACCCGGTGATCATGATTATCGTTGCATTTGGGGCGTTGATCACCATTTTTACGACCGTCATTCCTAAACTGCAAACGATTTTCGTCTCCATGAATAAACAACTTCCTCCGACTACTCAAGCATTGATTTGGATTTCGGAATTTTTGGTGGCGTATTGGTGGGCCTTGATCGTGGGTACCATTGTAGGCGTTATTTTATTTAATCAATATATAAATTCTAAAAATGGCCGAGAACGTTGGGATCGATTTAAATTGACCGCTCCGGTTTTTGGAAAAATTACACGCAGAATTGCCATCACGCGATTTGCCAGTACCATGGCCACTCTGTTAGGATCAAACGTGCCGATCGTTGCTGCAATGAATATTGCGCGCAACCTTGTGGGAAACGTTCATATTGCCCGCGCAATTGAAAACGCGCGCAATAATATTACCGAGGGACAATCCATTGCGGAGCCACTCAAGCGGAGCGGGGAATTTCCGCCCCTGGTAATTCATATGATTTCTATTGGCGAAAAGACCGGGGAGCTTTCCTCGATGCTGAAGAATGTTGCTGACTCTTACGAAGAGCAAGTCAATACGGCGATTGATGCCATGACTTCCCTTCTAGAGCCCGCAATGATTATTTTTATGGGCGTAACTGTTGGGTTCATTGTGGTCTCGGTGATTATGCCCCTCATGGAAATGAGTAATTTAAGTTGAACGAAAAAAGAAGGAAGGAAACAAGAATGAAAAAGCAGCGGATGAATGAACAAGGGTTTTCCTTGATCGAATTGATGATCGTGATCGCGATCCTAGGTCTCTTGATTGGATTAGTGGGGCCAAAACTCATTGCCCAATTTGATAAAGCCAAGGTGGAAACGACCAAGGTAAATATGAAAGGGATCGCCTCGATTTTAAAAACCTATAAATTGGATTGCGGCCAATATCCGACGACCGATCAAGGCTTAGATGCATTGGTCGCAAAATCAGGCACTGGCCCCGATTGTAAGAACTACTCGCCTGCAGGTTATATGGATAAAAAGACGGTACCAAAAGATGCGTGGGATATGCCCTATCTTTATACATCTGATGGCAACACGTTTGAAATCCGCTCGCTAGGCGCCGACAAAAAAGAAGGCGGAGACGGATTCAATACCGATCTTTCCGTCACCGACGGAGATTAAGCCTTTGTGCGAAAGGAATCCGGCTTCACACTGATTGAGCTGATGATTGTGGTGGTGATACTGGGCTTTGCGGCAATGATTGTCGTGCCCAGTATCTCCAACACCTTTCGGTTCTCGGTGAAGTCCGCTTCTGCCGATCTGGCCACTTTAATCAAAGACACCGTAAATTCCGCGCAAATTACCGGAAAAATTCATCGGGTAGCGTACGATCTCAAAGAGCAAAAATACTGGGTTGAGTTTACCGGCGAAGAAGCCCTTCTTCAAAATGACGAATCCAAAGAGTACGATAAGAACCGACCTAAATCATTTTTTTCTAAAAATGACGATGATGAAAAAAAGAAAAACGGGGGATTCATCATTGCCAAATCCCTTACCTCAAAGAAAAGATCCTTGCCGATTGGGGTCACCTTTAAAGATGTTCTGACGGAACAAAGCGACGAGCTGATCACCACTGGGATTGCCTATACTCATGTTTTCCCCCATGGCATTACCGAACAATCACTGATTCATTTAATTGATACAGGAAAAAACGAAGAATCCTTGATGGTTTCTAACTTATTAGGCCGTTGCCGCTTAGAGCATCATTATGTGGATGCGAAGGAGGCCTTTCAAGGTGCGAAGTCCAAGTAGCCTTCTTCTTTCGCAATCGGGATTTACCCTAATGGAAGTGATGATCGCCATCCTGATTATTGCGATTGGGATTGGCTCGATTTTAATTTCAGAAAATAATAGTTTAGATGTGAGTTTTCGCGCGCAGCGCATGCAATCGGTGGCTATGCTTGCCCGGAACACTCTGATTCAAACCGAACATGACCTAGAAGGTAAAAGTCTAGACGAAGGAAAAGAACAAGACGGCGGGAAGTTTGATGTACCTTTTGCGGAGTATTCGTGGGAAACAAAAATCAAGAAAATTGAATTTCCGAATTTGATGGAGTCTTTGGCGAATTCGGGCGGGAGTGGCTCGGGTGGTTCGAGTTCCTCTAGTTCAAGTTCCTCTAATTCGTCTTCAAGTTCTTCTTCTGGCTCTTCGAGTAGCGGCAGCGCAGGCGGATCGAGCTTTCAAGGTGTTACCTCGTCTGACGAAAATATTACAAAAATTATTAAAATTGCAACGAATTATCTTTCTAAATCAACCCGCGAAATTACCGTTACTATTAAATGGAAAGAAAAAGGCAAAGAACAATCGTATAGCGTCAGTCAATATTGGGTGGACTTGAATCATGAATTCAAAATGGATACCGAGTAGCCCTAACCTACGCGGCCGCAGTTTAGGTCAGCACGGATTCACTCTCATTGAGGTGATGATTTCGATGCTTATTTTTGCATTCATCGTAATGCTCACAAGTAAATCCGTCATCGAAGCCGCAAAATTAAAAGCTAAACTTTCTGAGGGAACGGAGTTTTCCAGTTCGCTTCGGACCAGCATTGGGTTTATGGAGCGGGACTTAAACCAAGTCTTTAATCCCCGTTGGTTTTTAGCGGCAGATTTAGAGCGTCTTGATCCAAACAAACAACCCCTACCCGTGCAAGCGGGAGCGCCCGCGAAAGCGACCCCTACGCCGCCCATGACTCTTGCGGAATTGAATAAGCGCTTGAACAATACCGCCTTTCAGGCTTTTGAATATTGGAGCCAAGTATTGGACTATACCGGAATTCGAGCCTCGCGCTTCAAAGGTGACGAAACACACATGAGTTTTGTAACCTCGGACCATATTCGCGTTTACAAACAAAAGAAAGAATCGATTTATGTAAAAGTAAAATACGAACTTGTAAAAGACACTCTTTACAAAACGATTCACACGCACGCCTTTGATTTGGAAGAGAAGGACGATTCCCCGGATCGAGTGACTTATGTGATTTTAACCAACGTGAAGAAACTAAAATTTCAATATTTTAAAGAAGGAGAAAAAGACCCGGTCCGCGAATGGGATAGTGAACCTAACGATGGGCGCGCCATAGGACTTTTCCCGGTTGCGGTGCAAATGGATTTAGATTTAGTTGGCCCTGGGGGCGCCCCCTTTAGCACCAAAATTTTATTTAAGCTGGAGACGCCAAACAATGTGCTACCGAAGACTTATTAAGGCGCTCCTTCCCAAAAAATGGCCCCGCCTAAATCGAAAAGGCGTCGCGCTATTGATCGTGCTTTCGGCCATGGCCACGTTGGCTATTTTTACGGGCGAAATTGTATACACGGCGCAGATTAATCAAAAACTTGCTTACGATCGCTTGAATCAAATCAAGGCCCATGCCTTAGTCAAAAGTGGTTTGCGAATTGCACTCCTTAGAATTCGGGCTTATTCCGAACTGAAAAAAACAATCTCCACCATGACCGGCAAGAGCGACATTGCCAAAAAAGCAGCAGACGCGATGGTGCCCAAAGCAATTCTAGAAAAAATTTGGGCTGAACCGGTGACCATTCCCTTTACGGGCGATATTAGCGCCTTGCCCTTGGGAACACGAGATGCACTTACTAAATTTAGAAAAGATTCCTCGATGGAAGGAAAAGTTTACATTGCCATTGAGGCGCAGTCCTCCAAATTTAATTTAAACAGCATGCTCCCTTCCGTAGCAACGGCGACGACGGCCTCGCCTTCGCCAAGCCCGGGAAAAGGCGCCTCACCCTCGCCCTCTCCCGACAGTTCAAGTAGCACAAGTTCCACGAATCAGTATACGCCGGATAGCGCACGCGCGCTTTTGCTGGAACATATTAAACAAATTTTTGCCAAGAAATTTGATGACGACCCGGACTTCCGCGATCAGTACCGCAGCTACAAAGTGGAAGATTTAGTTTCGGAGATGATCGGATGGGCCGATATTGGCTTTGATACGACTCGCACAGAACAGGCCGTTGTTCCGTTTAAACGCGCACCTTATTATGACATTAGCGAGCTTCATTACCTTACCTCGATGGACGACGACGTTTACAACTTGCTTGCACCCCAGTTCAACGCGGGCATGAGTCAAGGAATTAACGTCAACACCATCAAGGACGCAGTTCTGCGGGGATTGGTCCCCCAAATGACCGACGACGAGCGAAAAGCGTTTTTTGAGTTCCGCGATGCTCCGCCGCCGGACGACAATAGTTTTAAGTCCGGCGACGACTTTTTTAAATATTTAGGCGATAAGGTCGATTTCTTCAAAAACGGAAAATCAAAACTCGATGACTTTAAAACGGCCCTCACCCAGCGCGGTATTCAACTCATTACCGACGAGCGATATTTTAAAATTCGAGTCGAAGCAACCGTCAACCAAACGAAGCGCACCTTAGAAGCGTGGGTTACCGTTTTAGACTCACCGTCAAGTCCCACCACAACGGGAACGACGACTCCGGGCGGAAACGCCAATCCATCCCCTTCGCCAACGAACGGGGCAAACGGTGGATCGACGGGGACCAGCACCAACGGTTCAACGAATTCAGAAAGGAGTACTCTAAAGATCACGCAAATCCGGTTTTTATAAGTGCGGAATCTTGGGGGTTATACTAAAATTAACTTATGCGAGTCTTAGGAATAGACATTTCAGAACAAGGTGTTTTTGCCGTAGAACTGGATACCGCTTTCGGTCGCTTTGAGCTTCGGGATACTCACGAGACTCTCCTCGAAGCGCCCGATCCTACTTCCCCCAACACCGCGTCTTTTGCTGCCGCCCAACAGATGGTCCAAACGCTGGCCGAAAGAACCGAGCGCCTGGTCACGACGGTACCAACCAAAATTTCGACCTTTAGAAACTTGCAGCTCGCGTCCAAAGACCGCAAAGCGATTAAAGCTGCCGTGGAGTTCGAGCTTGAAGACGACCTCCCTTTTGAAAGCGATAATCTTCATTATGACTCGGCAATTTTAAATCAATCGAGTGCGGGATCGGCTCTTCATGTGGGCGCGGTAAAAAAAGACAGTTTTGCGGGGTTTATGGCCCAATTAAAGGAGTCACAGATTGATCCAGATGTGGTCACGACGGACGCATGGGCCTACCGTAGCCTTTTGAATCGAATTTATTTAAAAAGCGAAAACCCACAGCCGATTCTTTTATTTGGAATTGAACGCGCAAAAACCTACTTTTACATTCATCAAGGAGCTTTGGCCGGCTTCGGGGCCGGTGAAG
>CAIMNF010000283.1 GCA_903842755.1 Oligoflexia bacterium | reverse complement strand
GTCGCCCCTAAGCAAAGTTTCTCCATGTATACATTTTATCAAAGACTTGGTAAAATTGATATGTGGGGACTGGATAAAAGCCTGGGGGTGAGGGATGAATCTTAATCATTTATTTAAGCGAGCACCGTATTGCATCGTGGTTTGTTTGGTTTTTTGGGTCAGGCCTATGGATGCTTTTGGGCAATCGGCCCAAAAAATGTCCGTACAATGCATTAAAGATGATGGCTCGCTGCAAGGCGGAACTAACGATTCTACTTGCTATTCCATGGTCCCCAAATGCTCAGATGTGAAGAATCAAATTATTAACAACGTTAAAGAACTCATTTCCTTGAAAATATATGCTTACTATTTAGGGGTTGATGCAGATATTTCGCAGGGGAGCGGCGCACTTTCCAGCAAGGCGCTACAAGGGTACAATAAAGCGACAGGATCAGGTGGCGGGGCTTCAGGCGCACCTACCGCAACACCGAGTGGACCGTATTCCTTAACAGCAGGCGGAGCTTCAGGCTCTGGGTCGGGTTCAGGTTCAGGACTTGTTTCGCTGACCGCTGCAGACTTTACCGGCACCAAATTGAGTCAGCCGGTTTGTAATGTAATGGGCCGAAAAGGAATTCAGCTTCCTTCGGGTACCACTTCGATCGCAGACGCTGAAGTTCTTACTCAGGGAATAGGGAATAAGGGCTCTTGCGCGCCTCCACCCACAGTAACGGTAGAATCCCAGTCCGTGGAGCACCCTAAACTAAAAGTCACTTATCCGGGCCCCACGAGTTGGGCTAGTTATCTTCTTGGAGCTTATATTTGGGTGATTCGAAAAAATGCGGCTGACGTATTCAAAAATTTAGATTTAAGTAATTTAGATCCCCAAAATGAAATTGGAGCAGCTGGTGCAGATATTGCCGCAACTTATTCGCAGATGGCTCAAACTCAGTCTCAACTCTCCAGCGACCAAAAAAAGGAATGCTTGCAAGATGCTTCCCAAATGAAGTGTGATAGTAATACCGGGGTCACTTCGGCAGCCCAGCGTATCTGTCAGTTTCAAAAGGCCGCTTCACTTTTAAATGGAGGTGTGTTTGCGAATATAGTCTTGTTTCAAATCATGAAAGCCGCGCAAAAAGATTTTTCAAGTCATTGGGCTAATCTTTTACAAGACGGGACAGGTCTTGTGTCTAATTTTGTCTCCAATTGTGGACTACTTGTTCCCTTTGATACCGCATCAAAACTTTTTAGGTTAACGGCCAAAAATTGTGCCTCCCAGCAAGAGCGTGTAGCCTATACTGCTTCATGCATGCTTAGCACGAATACGCCAGGCGGTAACAATTGGTGTACCGGAGGTAAAAGTGATGGAAATGTAATGACTCAAGCTGGAGGTGCATTTTGTGCGCAGATCAATTCGAGGACTCGAATTAGTTCGACAACTCCTGGAGCAACTCTTTCTATCTATGCAGATGGCAGTCCAAGCAAGTCAAATGGTTGCCACAATCTGCCTGCAAGTATGAGTCAATCTGGGCAATACCGACCATCGCTAGGAGGCTTATCAAACGTGGATGCTTATAGTGTGAATTACGGAGTATCAGGGGCCATCGAAGCTAAAATTAGGAGTTATTGTGGACAAAACGTGATTACGGATAAAGATTTGAATTGCGCTTCCGACCCAAACGATCCTAACTATATTCCGGATAAGCCTGCGTTTGTTCAATGAGATCAATTATGAAGGTTAGCAATTTAATTTTAATTGGACTCATTACGGTATACTCGCCAGTGGCATTCTCAGGCCTTTTTGGGGCCGGAATGAGCCGCGTGCCAATGCTCGTCGACAATCCAGGTTGTGTCAGCCCGGACGGTATACCTGTTCCTGCATCCCTTTACGATACTTGCTGCGACAACAATGGAAATCCGCTCACAAACGCTCCAGCTGAATGCCGAATCGGCTTCGGTTCCACCATCACCCAATCCCTGAATAACGTTACAAACTTATTAAATCTTGCAAAGAATACCGTAGGAGTGGGCGAACAACTCACCGGGGGAACTGCAAGTTTAAGCCCATCGCCACCCAGCGCAGCTCCCACCATCGCAGCAACGCTACCTGTTTCTAACGCCGACACCGCCGTAGGTAATGTCGGCAACAGCAGCCTTCCAAACAGCATTGGCAACTTAAATCCAAGCTCGGCCAATTCAGGCGGAGGCGGCCCGGCCAGTGGTGGTGGCGGCGGAGGTGGTTTAGACTCGCTCGGAAGTACCTCTGCGCCCAATATGTCGCCAAGCCCAGGCAGTGGTGACGCGAACGATGATTTTAGATTTGGCGGCTATATTCGAGGTCCAGGAAGAAAGGACGGCAAAGGGGGGCCAGGCACCAAAGTCAGTTTAGATGGGTTTGGTGAGCAGCATTTTGGGGATGCAGGCAATGGCGCTGCCGCTACAAAAAATGCCGAAGAGCCCGAAGGGACCGATGTGGATCCCGAAGATTATTTTAGCCGCATTGATCAATCCGCAAATATTTTTAAAATTGTTTCGGCCCGCTATTTTAAAAAGAAAATTTTTTGGATAGACGCCGCCGCGGCCAGCCCCACGCCC
>CAIMNF010000282.1 GCA_903842755.1 Oligoflexia bacterium | reverse complement strand
TGCCCACGGGCACGTCAAAGTTCAAGCCGTCATAGCCATAATAAGGTTTTGCTTTTCGTAGATCCAAGCCCACTCCGCTCGCGCGAAGAAGTGGACCCGTATAGCCCCAAGAAATAGCATCCGCTGCTTTCACGGGCATGACACCTTGAGTGCGATTTATAAAAATTTTGTTGTCGAGCATAAGAGCGGAAATTTCATCAACTTGAACGCTCATTTCGCGGCAAAAACCTAGGACATCTTCAAGCCATCCTTCGGGCACGTCTTGGGCCATACCTCCGACCCGAGTGAGAGCCACTGTGAGTCGAGCACCGCAAAGTTTTTCAAATAAATTATAAACTTTTTCACGGAAAGTGAAGAGATGGAAAAAAGCCGTTAAGGCGCCCAAATCCACGCCCCCGGTTCCGACCGCGATGACGTGATCGATAATGCGCGAGAGTTCGCACAAGATCACGCGCATGGCTTGCGCCTTTGGTGGAATTTCTACGCCCAATAATTTTTCAACGGCTTTGCAATAGCCCACATTGTTCATGGGAGCAGAGCAATAATTTAAACGATCTGTGTAAGGAATCACCTGATTGTAAGGATGAGTTTCCGCCATTTTTTCAAAACAGCGGTGCAAATATCCGATCTCACAACCCGCGCGAACAATTGTTTCTCCGTCGAGCTCTACCATCACACGCAAGGTTCCGTGCATGGCTGGATGAGAAGGACCAATATTCAAGGGCACAAAATTTGGATTTAAAACATCGCCAGGGTTTCCTGGTTCGTTATCAAAAAAGATGGGAAGAGTTTCTGTGCAATGCTGCTGCTGATCGGCCTCATAATCTTTGCGCAAAGGATGGCCAATGAATTGATGGTGGGTCAAAATCTTACGAAGATTCGGATGACCCTTAAATAAGATGCCAAACATATCGTAAGCTTCACGCTCAAACCAGTCGGCACCTCGCCACACAGGAAGAGCCGAATCCACGCTTTCACCTTCGGCCACTTGAACTTTAATGCGCAGTCTTGCGGCCGTTTTGGAATTGAACAAATGATAAACGACATCGAAACGAGGACTGCGATCTGGCCAGTCAACTCCACAAATATCCATCAAGAAATCGAACTTATCGGTCTCGCGCAAAAACCTTAGCAAAGGTACGATAACTTCTTTAGGCGCAACTAAGACGTCGTCTCCGTGAGCGCTCGCGAATTGAAAAAGCGAGGTATCACCCAATTGGCTGACTTGCTGAAGTTCGCTTTTTAATACTTCTAAATTATACATGCTCGGGGGCCTTCCAATTTTTCTTCCAAGGGCGCGGATGATTTTGCGCGATCATTCTTTGCAGCAACATGACTCCGTCCAAAACGGCTTCTGGCGTCGGAGGACAGCCTGGAACGTAAACGTCCACAGGGATCACTTTATCAGCGCCTTGCAAAACGTGATAAGCACGGTAAAATCCACCTGAGCTGGCACAAGCTCCCATGGAAATCACATACTTGGGCTCTAACATTTGGCGATAAATACGCACCAAAATCGGGGCCATTTTTTCGGTGATAGTTCCCGCCACAAGCAACAAGTCGCTTTGGCGAGGAGAGAATCGAACGACCTCAGCCCCGAATCGGGCTAAATCGTATTTTGGTCCCATGACAGACATCATCTCGATACCGCAGCAAGCGGTTCCATAGGGCAGAGGCCAAAGGGAATTTTTCTGACCCCAACTCGCAATGGCCTGACCTAGAGCGGCCATGGACGAAGTCGTTGCAAAAGACTTTGAGAGCTCCTCGTCCCCTTGATTTTGCGCACGACCTAACGATGTGATCACCTGATTTTGTGTCATAAAACGACCTCAACTTTTTGCCCTGAGGGCTGTCAATACGACCCGCAGTCTAACACTCTTCTGTGGCTGCAAACAACAAATAGGCACGCGTAGGTCCTAGCAAAAGTTAAAATCTGGGTCAGCGCAGCATCAAGGGTCGGCCCCGGCAAAGGATACCCATTTCTAGGAATATTTGATTGAATGAAAAAATGTCCGATTTTCCCAGTCTTCGCCGCAACCCGCTGTGGTTTTACATAAAACAGAATCGCCGAAGTTTCGTCTTGGGCATGGGCTTTCTTTTGGTCACGAACGCCCTGGATGGATTTTACCCCCTTTTACTCAAAAAGGGGGTGGACGCGCTCTTGGTGCGGCCGGGGGCATCCCATCCCAAAACC
>CAIMNF010000281.1 GCA_903842755.1 Oligoflexia bacterium | reverse complement strand
TTTGTACATAAAAAAACGTCCTATAGCAAGCTTAATTTCGTTGCCATACTTTTAAAATGCATATATATGCATATTTATGAATAAACAAAAACGACATGAAAAGATTCTTTTGGCGTTCTCTGGTGGTTTGGATACTTCGGCTATCGTGGTTTGGTTAAAGAAAACCTACCAAGCGGACATTATTGCTTATTGTTCCGACCTTGGGAATGGGCCAGATGCAGTGGAGCTAAAAGCCTGGGCCCTTAAACTTGGTGCATCTGATTTTATTTTCGAAGACTTGAAAAATACCTTTGCGGAAAAGTTTGCTTTTCCCTCGGTTCGCGCAGGAGCAACTTATCAGGACGATTACCTTTTAGGAACGTCACTTGCTCGCCCACTCATCGCGGAACGGATGGCTTTTTACGCAAAAAAATTGGGCGTTTCGGCCATGTCTCACGGCTGTACTGGGAAAGGAAATGACCAGCTCCGATTTGAGCGCTCTTGGGCTTATCTCATTCCTGAGGCAGAAGTAATTGCGCCTTGGAGAATTTGGGACTTCAAAGGTCGAGCGGACCTCATTCAATATTTAAAGGAGAATGGAATTGACCTACCCGCCAAGGAAAAAGTTTACAGCGAAGATGTCAACCTCTTTCATCGCTCGTGCGAAGGGGGCGTTCTCGAAGATCCTTCGGCGGAATACAATCCTCAAGATATCTATAAATGGGTGACTGATCCGGGTAAATTAAATTCCGAATCTTATACCGTTACCGTGAACTTTAAAAAAGGTTTGCCCGTTTCGGTAAATGGAAAGACCCAAAACGCTGAACAAATCTTAACGCAGTTAAATGATATTGCCGGCAAGGCAGGTTACGGAGTTCAGGACATCGTCGAAGAACGAGCAAATGGGATTAAGAGCCGTGGCGTCTATGAAACGCCAGGGGGAACACTCCTGCATCTAGCGTGCAAAGAACTAAAACATTTGTGTTGGGATCGTTCTCTTCAAAATACTGCTCGCTACCTAGGCTCACTTTATGGTGAGTGCATTTACGACGGCTTTTGGCATACGGAAAATAAGAAATGCTTAGAGGCATTTTTTGATAAAGCCGGAGAAACCTTAGAAGGAAGCGTAACGATTAAGCTTGAGCACGGTACCGCGCGCGTTCTCAGCCGCCATTCCCCTTTCTCGCTCTATGACCCATCGAGCGTTACTTTTGAAGCAGATAAAATTGGAATCCACCATGCGGCAGATGGCTATTGTAAAATTATTGCGATTAAACAAACTCTTGCCGGGCAGCGTGATCAAAAGCTGGGCCGATCGTACGGTGAAACTCTGTGAGTGATTCGCGCTTATTGTATCAATTTACCCAAGGAATTGACCTGGATCAGCGTCTTGCTGCGCAAGAGGTCAAAGTTCAGACGGCCTGGGCAAAGGCGCTTTGTAAAGCAGGTATTCTAAAAGAGTCTGAGGCCGCATCGTTAGGTGCGGCCTTGGAATCTGCTTTGGAATTAATTCAAAAGAATGAGTTCGAATGGAAAGTGGAGCACGAAGATATCCACATGCATTTGGAGCAATTCTTGACCTCCAAATTAGGGGAATTAGGTAAAAGAATCCATTTGGGGCGATCGCGGAATGACTTGATTGCCACGACATTGCGGTTATTTGTTGCAGACACGGCAACGTTGTTGATGAATCAAATCAATAAACTGATTGAAGCGATTCATTCGCGGTCTGAGCAATGGATTGACGTTTTAATACCGGGAATGACTCATCTTCAATCGGGGCAGCCCATTCGATTAGGCAGCGCATTTTCGGCACACGGTTGGATGCTTGCTCGCGATTTAAAGAGATTAAAATTCGTAAGGGATCAGGCGCTTGAATCGATGCCTTTGGGGTCTGCTGCCTTGGCCGGAACGACCATTGATATCGACCTACTTGAGCTTGCAAAAGATCTAGGCTTTGCGTCGCCCTCCAATAATTCCTACGATTCGGTGGGTGATCGAGATTTTATGCTAGACGCGCTTTCGGCCTATGCCATCTTGGGCGTTCATTTAAGTCGACTTGCGGAAGACACCATTATTTTTTCTTCCACCTTGGTGGGACTTTTAAAGTTACCCGCAGCGTGGTCAACCGGAAGCTCGATTATGCCGAATAAGAGAAACCCCGATGTTGCAGAACTCGTGCGGGCAAAAGCGGCTCAGTTAATGGGAGCTAACGCTCAAGGCCTAGCGTTGATGAAAGGTCTACCCCTGAGCTATGTGAGCGACTTGCACGAGCTCAAGCGCGTCCTACTCAGTAGCTTTGATCAAGCCACCTCTAGTTTAGAGATTTTGCCATTCTTCATTTCGGGCTTAGAAGTGAATCACGAAAAAGCCAAACAATTGCTTGAATCAGGGCATATCTTAGCTACAGACGTCGCCAATACAATGACGGAGCAAGGTGTTCCCTTTCGGGATGCTTACCGGACCGTGGCGAAAAGAGTCGCCGAAGCGGATGAGCGCGGAATTTCGATTGAAGCCATTTCTCCGGAGTTAAAGTCAACGGAATCATCGGTTGGCCCCTACTTTACCGCGGTAGAAAAAAGAAAAAGCCAGGGTGGAACCGCGAAAAAATCGGTGCAAAATAGCCTTAGCACACTCCTTGCGCAGCGACAATATTAAGGATTAGTCCGAAGATTGGCGCTGAGGCAACAACAATGCATTAAAGTTTTACTTTGACCAGGTCGAACAGATGGCGTGGATAAAAGGATCTTCGTAGTAGACGACCTCGCGATTGCCCGCAAGTACTTGCTCTCCGTGCTTAATAAAATTGCCCCGGAATGTCAGGTTTTTTCGTTTTCAAATGCTCAAGAAACTCTGCAACACCTTGAACAAGGAATTATTCCGGACCTCATCTTTTTAGATCAAGTGATGCCTAAAATGAATGGTTTCGAGTTAGTGTCTTTGATTAGGCGGAATCCGAAATTTAGAAAAATTGCGATCGCTATGGTGACCGCTGAGCAAACCCCGGACGATTTTGAAAAGTCAAAAGCGTTAGGGTGCATTGCGTTTGTAGTGAAGCCTTTTAACGCACTTCAGATTAGAGATGTGCTCAACAAATCAATAGCCCTAAAAAATAGCGAATCGAATCAACCCGAACAAGAAAAAAATGTTGCTCAAAACTGGATCAAAAAAATTTGTGAAGCGATACCCAATGATGATCGAATGACTCACCAAAAATTTTTGGAATTTGTTGCACTTTTTGTATCCTTAAAAAAGGAATCTATGAATTACGGTTGGACTGAATTGGCATTGACTTGTCAATTTATCGAATCCAACTTGACTTCACTGAGTCAGGCTCAACGCGAAGTACACCCTAAAACACAAGATGCTCTGGTCTTTACATTAGAGTGGATTGCGGCGCAATTGACCAACATTAGCGAAGGACAAAAGCTTGACTCTGTTCCAATTGCATTAAAAACCAAATGGAATAACGCACTCGGGCCGGAACTACCCAGCGATGTAAAATCTAAAATTCGTGAATTTAAGCAAAATATTGAGGCCATTCAAACCCTAAATTTAAAATTAAACCTCATTTGCAGTGAGTTGAAAGCTAAACTTCCAAACGAAAGAGGAATCTACGAAGTAATTGAAACTGCCCAAAAAATTTCGGAAAAATTAAGTGAAAGCAAAGAGACTTTAGATCTGCTCTAACGGCCCATTTTTTATTGCCTGGAATGCCGTTTTCAATTCATCTTCGTGCTTCGTGCTCTCAAGCTTTGCGCAAAGGGAATAAGCACAGGGAACTACAAAAAGCGTTAAAAAAGTGGAAACTAAAACTCCTCCAATTACCGAAATGGCCATCGGACGAACCACCTCTGATCCTGAACCACGCGCAAATGCTTCAGGGATAGCCCCAGCAATGGTTGCAAACGAAGTCATCAAAATGGGGCGCAGGCGGGTCGGGCAGGCTTCAAGCAATGCTTCGACGACTGAAAGGCCCTCCGAGCGCTTGTGATTCGTAAACTCGACTAACAAAATAGAATTCTTTTTTACGATGCCCATCAAAAGCAAAATCCCAATTAAACTGTAAATATTAATGGAGGTATCGGTCATCCGCATTGCTATAAAGGCTCCGGTTAAACTGAAAGGAAGTGCTAACAGAATGATTGCAGGATGAATAAAACTATTGAATTGGCTTGCAAGAACCATATACGCAACAAAAATTCCTAAAATAAGTGCACCGAGTAGGCTTGAAATCGATTCTTTAAATGCCTGAGAACTACCAGAAATAGAAAGATGATATCCGGGTGGAAGTAAGTCCTTTGCCGTCTTTTGAACAAAGTCAATCACTTGCGATTGTGATTTCCCCGGTGAAAAATTCCCCATAATCATCACTCCGCGTTCCCGATTGTAGCGAGTAATAGTGAGCAAAGTGGAGTCTTGTTTCATCGAAACCAAGCTTGCAAGCGGAACAATCTCACCCTGGACATTTCGGACCCAGATCTTATTAATGTCGGGTGGGCCTCGGTTTTCATCCGCGACCAATTTCACTTGAATATCATCCCGATGGCCGGAGGAGTCCGTGTATTTGTTCGGTAGGAGCTTCATTCCACCCACCATGGCAGAAATATTTTGGGCGATCGTGGTGACTGGCACGCCTCTGCCAAAAGCCTTATCGCGATCCGGGTAGACTTCTGTCTCAGGCATGTTTGGATTATAGTCGGTGTCCACATCTGCCATCAGACCAGAATCCATCAATCGCTTTCGCATCTCAATGGATAAATCCGTAAGCTTTTTCCAATCAGGACCTTGCAATTCAAACTCAATCGGAAACCCACGTTGGGCACTAAATCCAGTAAGGGACAAATCAATCATCGATACGCGCACCACGCCCGGAATTGCCTGCAATTCCGTTCGCAAATGTTGCATAAACTCCTGCTGCGTAGGGCGCTTATGGAAGGGCTCAACGCTTGGGCGCTCGTTCAGATCCGTCAAGGTTACATAACTAATTCCCTGATTGACTAAACCCCCGCTGCCGAACCCACCCACAGCAACGTAATAATCTTGAACAATTTTTTTCCCTCTCCACTGTTCATAAATCGCCTCCGCGTGCCGAAATGCATCGTCTGTAATGGCCATTGAGGAACCCATTTTGGTATATAAAGTTACTAAAAAGCGGCACTGATCTTGAGGAGGAATAAACTCTTGGCGCAACCCAGACTGAAGCTGGAGTGAAATGCCAAACAAAGAGAATGCCGTAAGCAGAACTGCCCATTTTTTAGATTTACTCTCTAAGCACCATACCAGCGTCTTTCGATAGAACTTTGACAAACTATCCAGCCACTGGTGAACCGCTAGAGTTACGAAGTTTCCGCTACCCACACTCAGAAATTGCGAGCATCGCATTGGCGCTAAAGTCAGGGCCTCTAAAAGCGAGATCATGACGGCAACGGACATCGTCACACCAAATTGAAAGAAAAATTTTCCAACAATTCCTTTCATAAAGACGACGGGAACAAAGATCGCAAGGATAGCCAAAGAAGCGGCGGTAGCTGCTCCCGTAATCTCTCTTGCGCCCACAATTGCCGCGTGAACTTTGGACTTACCGAGTTCATGATGTCGGGTAATATTTTCGAGAACCATAATTGCGTCGTCCACCACAATGCCGATAGAGAGCGATAATCCCAAGAGCGTAAATGTGTTCACCGTAAAGCCTAAAGCGTGAAGGACAATGAAAGAACCAATGAGCGAAACAGGGATTGCCAAAACCACATTAAATGCGGAACTCAAAGTGCCTAAAAATAAGTAGCAGACAATCGCGGTTAATAGGACCGCCATCAATAAGGTGAAGTTCAGTTCGTTGATCGAATCTTTAATAAATTTTGTCGAATCCGTAATAATCCCAATTTTCATTCCTTTGGGAAGAATTTCGGCAATTGTTTTTAATTTCTCGCGAACAATATCCGCAATCGCCACGGCATTGGTGCCGTGTTGTTTGATTACCCCAATGCCCATGGACGGCCAAATCTGATCAAAACGCGATAGCCGGCGAATCTCGTCGGTCCCTTCTTCACATCGAGCTACATCCCCAATATGAATTTTTTTCCAAACAGGTGCACCGACTCGCGCGGGGATGATTAAATGATTGCATTCTTCTGCGTTTGCAAATTCGGAGTGGACGCGCACAAAGGTTTCAGTTTTTTCAGTATCTTGAAACCCGGTCGGCGCAATTTGATGCTCATTATTTACGGCTGCAATAATATCGTCCGAAGTGATTTCGGCCCGGCGCATTTTTTCTGCATTCATCCAGATTCGCATCTGCGGCTCAACATAACCACCTAAGCTGACATCGCCGACCCCATTGGTCGTCGTAATCATATCTTTTAAGTGGTCACGAATAAATAAGGATAAGTCGCGAATCGGAAATCCATTTGCAGATGCAGCGACGAGCATGATGGGCTGATCACTTGGATTTGTTTTGGTAATAATGGGAGGATCAATTGTTTGAGGTAGATTTTTTTGTGCCTGAGAGACCTTAGTTTGCACCTGCTGGAGTGCAACGTTGATGTCCTGATCTAAATTAAATTGAATGACGATGGTGGATTGACTTTGTTGTGATGTCGATTGAACTAATTGAATCCCATCAACGCTCATCACTGCGCTTTCAATAATATCGGCCACAGCCGATTCCATTACGTCTGGCGATGCGCCAGCCCAATTAACGGTAATCGTCACGACCGGAAAGTCTACATCCGGCAATTGGCTAATTCCCATTCGGCTCCAGGAAATTGCACCGAATACGAGTAGCCCAGCCATTAACATCCAAGCAAATACTGGTTTTTTAATTGAAAGATCGGATAAGCTCATAGTGGTTTATCCATCTTACCTTAAATTTTGGTGCGAACTGTATGCAAAAGTTTAACTATTTAAAAACGGTCAAGTTTTTGGTAGCCTATTCCATATGAATCTATTGTTTAGGATAACCGCGCTTGTTTTATTTGCTCCCTATACGTTTGCTTCGATCGAAACGAAACCGGAGCTATGGGAGTTCGTTCGGGAGTCCAAGGGCATTAAAGTTTTTAAAAAAGAAGTTGCAGGGAGTCCCTTAATCGCCTTTAGAGGTGAAGGGGTGCTTGATTCTCCGATTTCTAAAGTGGCTACGGTATTATTTGATACTACTCGTGCTCCGGAATGGATGCCCGATCTCATCGAATCGAAAATTTTGCGATGGGTGAATTCGAACACGTTCATTGAATACGATCATGTGGGAACGCCTTTTATCATTAAAGATCGTGATTTTGTTTCCGAAGTCAAAATTGTAACGGACCCCATTACTCATAGCTTAACCTTTTTATATCATTCGGTTGAGGATTCCAGTGCGCCAAAAACCGCTTATGTGCGTGGCAATTTAATGAACACCACTTTTGTTTTTACCCCTACCGATTCTCCAACAAAAACGAAGGTGGTCGGCGAGATTCATTGTGATCCTAAGGGCTCAATTCCAAAGTGGATTGCGAACTTATTTCAGAGCGATTGGCCTATCGACACGTTTGAGGGTTTACGGAAACAGGCAAAGAAGCCGGAAATCGCGGAAGATCCTAAAATTGTCGAACAATTAAAATTAACAGAAACACAAAAACTATAGCCATTGGCCTGACGCCCAAGAATAAATTCCTTATATTTATTGAATATTAAGCCAAATTTGCCGAAAAGCCCTGTGGAGGGGTTTTGGTGATTTTTTGGAAATCTTTTTATAAAAAGCGACTATGGAGTGTCTTAGGGGTGATCTTGTTCATCCAAGGCTGCACCAGCGCAACGGACACGGGGGTGATCGGCGCTTCGGCCCTTACCGGTGGCAACTCTGTATCCGCACCCTCTAGCTTTTACTACCCCGGCGGAATATTAAGCAATAGCTACAATCCTTCCTCGTCAATACCAACTCAGTACCCAGTAGTTTCTGGGGTCACTCCCTATAGTTACTCGGTAACGCCTACTCTTCCTACAGGGCTGGAACTAGATCCGGTGAGTGGCAACATTACTGGAATTGCGTCTGTCCTTGCGCCCCTTCAGTTCTATACGGTCACCGTGGCCAACGATTACGGCACAGCAAATACAACGTTGGGGATTGAGAACTCATTTTCATATTCGAGTACGAGCTTTGTCTTTCCGATTTCTTCGCCGATCCCAACCGAAAGCCCTTACGTTCCCGTGGGGACGGTATCTTCCTATTCTATTAACCCACCGACACTTCCAAGCGGACTTACTTTTACCACTTCAACCGGAAATATATCGGGCACTCCCACACTAGTTACTGCAGCAACAAACTATACGGTTACCGCAAACCTATTGGCCGGTGGCTCCGTCAGCACGCCGATCAGTATTCAGGTCACGCCCGATGTTCCAATTTTGAGCTATTCAGCAACGACAGGGACAGTAGGAACTCCTCTTAGCATTAGTCCCACGATTTCTTCTGTCGCTTCGGTTACCAATTGCGCCATACTCCCGGCTCCCACAGCCACACCGAGCTGGCTTAACCTTAGCTCAACTTGCGTGGTGACCGGCGCTCCTGCTCCCACGAACTCATTGCCGACCACCACTTACTATGTGGTCGCCACAAGTAGTCTTGGAAATTCCTTACCAGCCCCTTTGGTTTTAACCGTAAACCCCTCGGTTCCCACACTCAGTTATGCATCACCCACTGTCCCTTTTACCATCGGTAGCCCTCTGAGTATTTCGCCGAGCGCACTCGCAACGAACGGCGGTACATTAACTTCCTGCTCTCTCACCGCAGCAACCTTAAGCTCATTTCCAGGCACGTTAAGCATTAATCCATCAAATTGTGTGATTTCAGGAACCCCGACTGCAGCGCTAAGTCCAGCTCCAACTTTTGAAGTCGTTGCTAAAAATTTAGCGGGATCGTCTTCCGCTGCCGCACTTTCATTTTCAATTATCGCCGGACTTCCTACTGCTACCTATTCTTCATCGAGCTATACACTAAATGTGGGGACCCCCGTTACCCTTACTCCAACCCTGAATGCCCATGGCAATCCAATTACGAGTTGCACGGTCTCCAGTGGATCACTTCCTGCAGGCCTAAGCCTAGGAACATCTAGTGCTAATAGGTGTGTGATTTCCGGAACCCCCACTACTCCGGCGGCAACCACGACCGCTACCATTACCCCTGAATATAGCTCAGGACCACTGCTGAGCGGATCACCGTCGGCTTTAAGTTTTACCGTTAATGCGTCGCCACCAGTACTAGCGAGTAGTCCGATGACCTTTACCGTAGGAACATCGAGTTCATCGTCCATGACCTTATCAGCAAACGGATCGACCATTAACAGCTGTACCGCAACTCTTCCAACAGGGCTATCTCTCTCGCCGAGTTGTAACTCGATTTCCGGTACGCCGACCACCGTAAGCTCAACGGAAACTTACAACATTTCTATCAATTATACTGCGACGCCTTCTCCGGCAGCTTCCGAAACCGAGACCGTTCAAATCACCGTCAATGCGGGCGCGCCATCCTTTGGATACCCCTCGCCGATTACTGCTATTGTCAATTCACCCGTGAGCGTTACCCCATCCCCATTCATTACCAATGGATCTGCGGTTTACAATTGCGCAACCACCGGAACCTCACTGCCTGCTGGGCTATCCATCGATCCGAATGGTTGTGCGATTATTGGAACTCCGGTGAGCAGCGCTGCAACAGCGACTTATACCGTTCAGGCGACCAATGCGATTGCTAGCGCTACCGCCAGTCCCGGATTAACGCTGACGGTGAATACGGCAGCACCTACACTAAGCTATCAAACGGGAACCGTTATCGGTACCCTAGGAAACGCATTCAGTGTATCCCCTACAGTGTTGCTCCAGCACGGAGGTACGAGTGGATCTCTTACATGCGCATCTCCTTCTCCGTTTCCTGCTGGGTTAAGCGTCAGCGCGAGCAACTGCCAGATCACCGGAACTCCGACCACTACTCAAGCTGCGACTACCTATTCTATCTCAGCCACCGATAGTATTGGCACTTCGACTGCAGCCACCGTAACCATTGAGATCAATCCAGGGTCAGATTACCTCTCCACTGTTGCAACGGGCATTCCATCTAATTCGGTTCTAACCACCAGCGGTAGTGGTAATATTTATTATGCAACGGGTGCAAGTGCCCAAGTCGAAATGATTGCGGTGGCAACAGGATCACCTTTTGGAGTCAGTGTTACCGCGGGCACACCTACCGTTATTGCGGCAACGGGAACGGCGGGATATATCGCGAATACCAGCCCAACACCTGCTTTGAATATTGAATTTGCTTCTTCTCCACCAGGAATCGCACTTGATCCAACTTATGGAAACCTCTATTTAGCGGATTCGGGGAACTACCTCCTTAGAATGATCACCAATAGCATTTCGTCGCCGTTCCAAACGGGCATGACCGTAGGCTACGTTTATAATATTTCGGGGAACAATACCACAACCACCTTGAGTGGACTAAATGGACCTGCGAGTAGCGCTTCGCTTCCGCTGATCTCCTCTTTAGCTACTGACTCCAACGGAAATATTTATTTGGCCGATTCGACGGATTCCAAAATTCTGATGATTGCTGGACAAAGCAATACCAATTTCGGTCTAACTGCCACACTAGGAAACATTTATACGATTGGAGGTCTCGGTGGATCCGGAGTTTCGATCTACGGGTCCCTCGCTACAGAAAACTATCTCGGTTCCCCCAAAGGGTTAGCCGCGGACAGTAAAAATGTTTATTTCATCGACGAAAACTCTGTGGCTGCCATTTCCAAATCAACGGGCAATTTAACCCTCATTGCGGGACAACAAGGCGCTACGGGTTCTTATTCTGGAGACGGTAGTATTGCAACCTCGGCGCGTTTTAATTCGCCAAGCGGCTTAGCCATTGTAAACGGAGGAATCGTCATCACCGACACCGGAAACAACAGAATCAGAATGATTTGTACTACATCTGGAACTTATTTTGGCTTAAGCATGGTGGCCGGAAATATTTATTCAATTGCAGGAACAGGTAGCGCTGGCTCATCCGGGGACGGTGGATTAGCAACAGGCGCACTATTGAATTCGCCCCAAAGCATTGCTGCGGATAATATTGGAAATCTTTATTTTATAGATAATGGAAACAATAAGATTAGAAAAATTCAATACTAAAATAAAAGGGGAGAAGACGCGGTCATTGCCTCTTCTCCCCAGAAAATTGAAACCGAAAACTATTCACTTACTTTCTTATAGCCAAGCGAAGCTGCGATCTGGTCGCATGAATTCGCAACCGCAGCTTGAACTCCTGCACTTGCAATATCAAACGATGCAAAATCGCTTAAGTGATCTTCGTACTCGTAGTCCTTATTACTCACGCGACCAATAATGGTTGCGGTGTCGTCGCCTTGGATCTGGTAATCGGTATTTGCGAAATAAATCTTCTTCCAACCAGTCTCGCGCTTAATATGTGCGTCCGCAACTCCCACTAAAACACCGTTTTCGCGCGTAATGTGAGTTTCTTGCTGTTCATTTCCATAAAAGGTTCCGCCATACTCATAAAGGCATACCACTTTCTCTTGCGAGCGATAACCATCAACGCACTCACCTTGCTTGCTGTAATAGCTGTATCCATTGCCCACACGAGCATTGACGTTTGCAATACCGTAAATTTTTTGGCCTTCACTACATGGGCCATGGCAAGGGCTCGATGGCTCAGGCGAAGGCATGGGTGGAACAGGAACCTGCGCACTACCGCTGCCGCCACCATTCCCTTCCGGTATGGATTGCGTAGGGGGTTGATCCGGCTTTCCAGGATGTTTGTGCCCATGGTGGCCTCCGCCCGGCAAAGACTGGGCGTGAACCATGATGGACGTTAAACTAAGAATTACGAATAAGAGAGGGGTTGTTTTTTTCATATTTGCTGATGCAAGGGTTACCTTATCATTAAGTTGGCCCGCATTTCCTTTGATGGGTTGTATATTACACTATTTTAATTTAATGCACAAGCACTATTTAATTTAATTCGTTTAATTTGCACTGCCTAAAACGGCGTTGATCATGAAAATACAGTAGTGACCACTCCCTTGCGGCCAAGGGCCATTGGCGGGCTCGGTATACATTGGATTCCCGCTGTGCGTAAGAGGCACCACGGGTTTCGCACTTGGACACGCATCTAAAATATGTTGAGCGACGGCATCGGTCGAACCATTGGCCAAGAAATCCGAAAAAGGATTTCCCTTATCCCGTCGATAGATAATCTTTGCAATGTGATCGACCATCGAACGATTTTTAATTGGATATCCTTTTTCTTGAAGCTTTCTGAGGGTGTAAACTTTCTCTCCGGTCAAGATCATCTGAAAAGATACGGGCTGAAAACGCGCTTCCCACGGGGAATAGAGATAATCGAGTAAAAACTTGTACCCCTTCATTTTATGATGATCACGAGGTAGCCCCAACCAATCGAATACTTGTTCGGCAAACGGCCAATAGGTTCCCCGAGTGGCACATGCCTTTGCTGGGTCCTTACCAGGACAAAGCTTATATTGGTTACTTTTTACGTAATCCATATATTTCTGAGCGGCTACTTTGTCTTCCGTTGCAATAATGTAGGCCCACACACCTCGGTCCATGTCATTGCTAAATGATTCTTCCCCTAAGTTCGGCTGGCCAACGTATCCCGGCGAGCGATAAAATCTTCCATCACTGCCTTGGGAACGCCTAACGGGGTCGCAATAATCCGTTTCGCCAGAGAGGCACAACATACCCGAATACTCTACGGAGTCGTAAAATGGGCAATCCGACATGGTCAACGAGCCATCCGCACACTTCGGTGCCCAACTTCTTAGTAAGGCTCTTCTTTCTTTTAAAGCCTCAATCATCGAGGGCTTTAGCGAATTTCCCTCGGGCGCTCCCCCGGCGAAAGCGCAAAAAGATGTACTCGAAACCACAAAAACGCACATTAAATTAAAAAAGTTTAATTTCATGTGCTTTTTGTATATTATTATCGTTTAATTGTAAATCAAAAACCTAAAGACCTTCCCGATACAATCGGACCGCCTTTAAGTTCCTTTCGACGATTGCCTTAGCCTTGCTTCGTGGAGGCAAGGGTAAAGCCGAGTGGTGGACCAGGTGATGAGTGATATTTTGAATGACTTGCATGACTTGATCGAAGTTCAGTTTACTTTTATTTCTAATGATACTTGACGTAACGTGCAGTACCCCATCACCGGTAATGTTATTCTTGCCATAAAGCACCGAGGTCCTCATGGTCATTTGCAACAGCGTTTTACGAACGTCTCCCTGATGAAATTGGTCTGCTACCCGTTGGACGATTTTTAAATACCGTTTTTGAAGTTGTCGACAAATCCTCTTCCGATAGCCATTTGTGCGAAGATCCTTTGGCCTTGCATAACTAGACCTCATGATTTCAATCAATTCCTCAGCCTTGAGCGGGTCAATTTTCCCGGCAGTTTGACCTAAAAAACGTTTGGGCAATTCCGTACAGAGTTGACTCATGCTAAATATTGCGTCGGCAGTAATTCCATCCGCCGTCTTGTAGATTCCGCGATACGATTGCGCTTCTTCAAAATAGGCATGATTTTTTTTGAATTTTTTAATCAATTTTGGAGCGGCTCGCTGAAGATAACCTGTTTGCTCTACGCTTAAACCTAATTTGATGAGCAAATGGTGTTGAAGCGTTTCATTAAAAGTGACATCAAACAATTTTAAGAGTGGGTCCTGCTTAAAGCGTCCAATCGTTCGCTTTTTTCCGGTAATGAGAAAATCACGCAACTGAGCAATGGTTTGCACGATATACCTCGCTTTTGCTTTTTGTTCGGGAATATTCGTCGAAAACCTTGAAACATCATCATAACGATATTCCTTATGGTAAAGACCAAATTGGCGGATCGAACCGTAATCGATGATTCCACCATTACAAAGAATATTATCGCCGTCCCAATCTAACCAACAGAAAATATAGTCCGACTCAAAGCGAGAGGTGGTTTTGGCAAAAGTATCGGCCATTCGTTCGGCAAAAAGCTGATACCTTTTTTTACTACCTTGGGGACCGAAATTAGGGTAGTCCCCGTTTGCAATCTGGCGATCGATAAAGTAGTCCACCGCACATTTTAAGGCCGGGTAATTGCCCTGCTTTAAATGATGGAACAAATGCGCCGGTCTGAGTAAGTTTTTGGAGGCTCGGACGTGAATCGCGGATCCATCTTCAAAGGAAATTAGCGCTAGTACTCTTTCCGTTTCTATACCCCGTTGATGAAAAATATCACTCATTAAGGTCGCACTCAGCCCATCACTCAAGGCATTATAGCCATTTCCATAACAAACATTTGGATCCCCTGTTTTAATAAATTTTTTTGTTTGTGCGTACGCTGGACTTAACTGCGTTGCCCCTGTCCCCGAGCTCGCAATATCCCATACCGTTCCCCGATGCTTGATTTCGCCGTTCCAAATTCCTCGGCCGTCGCCCGAAGTTTTCCCCTTTTTATTGGGATGCTGAAGTTGTAAGTAGCGCGTGGCCATGTACTTCTTTGGACGAATGTCTTTTTGTGGAAATTGTCGCTGATGAATCAAATCGTACTCATTAATAATGACGAGCGAAAAAGTTTGAAGTATTTTTTCTTGCAGAAGCGGCGTCAGCGCATCGGGATGCTGAGAACTGATCAACCCCATTTCCTTGGCGAGTTTGAAATTGAAATAAAATACTCGCCCCCCGGGCCTTGAACGGACCGAGTATTCAATATAGCCCTCCGGTACGGCGGACTTAAAAGAATGATCCCCATCAATCTGATCAAAAAGTTGATATTCAGAGGGTGACGAGAATTTGACATGAACTTCTTTATGCTTCGTCTGTGACGCTTTAGTCTGGAGCTTCACGTTAAAAAATTCGGCATAAAGTAGAAAATAGTTTAATTTAAAATGATGAGCGACAAGGGATTGAGCTTAATTCTTCTTTCGGGAGGACAAACCAAGCGAAATTTAAAATTTCATCAATTGGCCATTGAACTGGCTTTGAAGCGAAGGTCCCACTCTAAGCCCCTCTCACTTACCTACGTTCCATTTTGCTTTGACCAACATCGCATTTATTATCAGCGGATGAAGCGGCGCTACGAACGCCTAGGAGTATCTCGGTTCCGCTGCTTAAATGTGGACCAAGCGCCAACAGTAAAGGAAATCAAAAACGCATTAAAAAGCGACCTCGTCTATTTGGCCGGAGGGAACACGTTTTACTTCTTAAAGCATTTGAAAAAATCTGGGGCACTCCCCTATCTGAAAGAGTTTGCCCGACAGGGCGGTGTGCTCGTTGGCTTAAGCGCGGGGGGCTTGATCATGACTCCCACTATTAAAATTGCAGCCGACCCGCACTTGGAACCCGATGATCCTGAACCTGGCTTTACGCAATATAAGGCACTGCACCTCGTTTCCTTCGAGTTTTCGCCTCATTTTACGCGGACTACAAAGTCCATCCGGGCACATTTAAATTACTCTAAAAAGAGCCCCTACCCTGTTTATGCTGTTCAAGATGGGGGCGCCATCGTCATTCATCATAAAACGACTACATTCTTTGGTTTCTGTACGATCTTTAAAGCTGGAAAAGTGGTTCCTCCCCCGCCAACTATTCTCTTGCAGAGGTAAAGGTGCCATCACTGCAATCGTTTTTCGAAAGCTGCCAAATTTTTTGAATCGTGTATTGCACATTCCCTGCATTGAGTTTTGCAGGCATCCAGGCACAAACATCCCCTATCTCACTACCCTCTGAATCGATCCAGGCCGCAGGATAAACACTCGGTTGGTTCGCCAAGGGCGAATGAGGATCGGTAATGGCTTCCGCGAACTCGTGCGACGCTGCGATGGTCATTTTGTCAAACGCATAGCCACAGTCTGGCATCATCGCATAATAAACACTTCCATAAGTTTTCGAATTATAAACTTCATGGTCTGCTCCCCAACTTTCGCACGAACCACCAAAGCTAATTCTAATTTTTACGGATTTTGGATAATGAATCATATAAAGAGTATCTGCATCCGGTTTGGGCAGCCCTCCCTGGGAGAGTTGGTATTCGAGCTCGTTTTCTACATCCGCTTGAGTTAAATTATTTGCTGAATTTCTTAACTTTAAAGTGTTATTTCCTAAAAACACTCCCCGCCCAATCGTTTGATGAGTGCCCTCTTTGCCTTCTGCAGAAACAATCGAAGTTTGGTATTCACTCAGCACATCAAAATACGTGCTGTTTGAGAGGGCCTGATAGAATGGGCCTACTTTGGCCTGGACTTCTGGATCCACAGTTGCTCCCCAAAAAACACCAACTACTTTTACGTGACTAATGACCGGGCCTCCGTGATAAACGATGCTCGAGTTTGCCGAAGATACCGGCCTAAATGGAGGCATCGCAAAGGCCCTCAAGGTTGAAACGAGCGAGCAAAGCGCAATCAATAATGCAAGGGTTGAAAATTTCATCTGTTCTCCTCTTCGTGCGAAGTCATATGTTTTTTAACGCCCCTCGTCAAGCTGTTTTATTTTTCTTTTTAAGGCTGCGAAGAGTCCTGCGTAGACGTAGGAAAAACACTTAAAGACTTGAATAAAAAATGATTACCGCGCGTCTGAGAAGCCCGATACAAAGACATCCCATGATCACTTTTTCGTAATTGACCAAGTTGATAGCCAAGGTATTTTGGAGTGGTAAACGTAAGTAAATAATCGTTTTCGATCGTATACTTTGCATCAGCCGAAATGTTTAATATCTTATTAATGCCCGTTGCGTTTAAGTTCAAATAAGCCCCATCCTTTCCTTTAAAAGCAAAGGTCATTTGATCCACTCGAAGCGCTTGCACAATGAATCCTACTTCGTCCAAAAATGCCTTGCATGCCGCAGACATTTCCGTGTTGTAATAATTTTCAAGCGCGACCGAGTCCAGGTATTCGACGTGAACACCTTGAGTAGAAAATTCGATCGTATCGACCGCACTAAAACCAGAGCCCGCATTAAACACTGAATTCGAATTGCCCAAGAAATTTACCAAATTTACCGATGCATTTGCGCTAAAAGTCACCGTGGTCTGCGTACTTCCTAATGCCGCATCATCCACGTGACGAAGTAGCATTTGTCCCTGAGTAGGTTCTTGAAAACAAGTATCTGGCGAAGAGACAACGTTTAGCGTCTTGGGTGATCCGCCCACCAAAGTGCCCGTGCCTGCATATTCCAAAGGAGTCTGATAGAGGATGTATCCCTCTTTTTTTATTTCATTTCGTAAACTCGTCAATGAATCCGCATGCGCCGCCGTCAGAGTCATCATTCCGACCATGGTTAAAAATGCTTTCATTTAATTCTTCCTCGTTTCCAACATCATCAGCGACGTCAAAAGCTCTTCGGTGTAGGCAAAAATTTCATGAAGGCAAAATTAGCCTATTTAGGCCATTTTAATGACTCATTACAGCATGTGTGCGCAATTCAAGGTTAAATAAATTCTTATATTTTACCTTTGATGACGGTGACGAATCGGGTGCGTTAAAAAACCACCATTGACCTTGCAGTGGGAACTACAAGCACTCTACCCGTTTATCCAGGTTGCTCTATTTCAATGTTCATTCGTACCGGGCACCGGTGGAGCACTTAAAAAACCAATGGTACCAGGAGCATTACGGGTTTGTGTTTCCCAACGAGGAACCGCAGCAGCACGACGAGCTTCGCAACCATCCAGTGCCGCCTGATCAAAAATTGCCTTCCCATCACACCACCCCAAGCGGGGCCGATCAGCAACTTTGGGATCACCTAAATTTTTCCCGTGGGGAGTCTGTTCTATAACAGAACTCCCTAATTCATTTTTGCGATCTGTGTTTTGGTTCAAAATGGTTCGGGAATCTTTTTGAATCGGAGACATTGGACTAATCTTTACCGCAAGGTCGTCCAAGGTGACTGAACTTGCGTTTAGGCTGATGAAACAGGTAAGGGCAACAAAAAAACGAGGCATGATCGATTTCATGCCTCGTTAGCTAACATAAAAAACGTAAGGTCTAAACTAGAAAAAAGAAATTTGCGGCCCGGCCGCGATCATCCATTCATTCGTTTTATAACTACTATAATTGTTCACTGGATCATTCGTGTCATTTCTTAGGCCAATTAAATATCGACCTTCAATCAAGATTTTAAACATAGGCATTAAAGGGATCGTGATTTGAACTGACCCAATCGCGCCTAAGTCGGTGGGCAATAACCCTAAATCAAAAAAGCTTCCAGTACTTTTACTCGTAAAAATCGATTGATTACTGCTGTCTACACTAACGTTCCCAATGCTGGTGCTCCAATATCCCCCAACGCCTACATTGAAAAAAGATGGAATTAAATGAGCCCTCAGCACCAACGGCACCTGAAGCCGACTAAAGTGTTCCGTGAGATTGACTGACATATTTGCCGCAGAATTCGCCACGGTTAATCCCATCTGATCGTGTTCGTAAATAATTCCTAGCTCCAACGATAACAGATGAGAGAAATGGTTCGTAAAAAGTGCTCCAAAAAAATAGCCCGAACCAGAACTGGATGAGTAAGTGGTGCCACCGCTCGTTTGAACAGCGCTTGCAGTCAAATTCGCATTAGAACTATTTACGCCCCCAACTATACTGAAGTTCATTGCCAACGCTTCGCTTTTTAAAGTCAAAACCGAAATAAGCCCCAAAAAGAAAAGAATAGTTTTTATAGATTTTTTTTTCATATTTTCTCCTCCTTCATCATCGCCACTGGTTATAGTTTCCCAAAAATGAGGAAATTATCCATGATTAGTTTTTGACGGACGCAAAAAAGCCTGTTTACCAGCGAAGTAAACAGGCTAATTTCACTCATGTCAAAAAAACATTACTCGGGTTGAACGACTTTGGGTTTGCCGTAAAAAAACTTTCTTAAGTTGCGCAAGTTTTTCTTGCTGTAGTGATCCATTTGCAATTTGCGAACATGGGTCACCACTGGAGAATCTTCACCAGGAGCTGCAGCCATTTGCATAGAAGCGGGTGGAGTATATTTTCCGAAAACGGCAATCCCGTTTTGATTCGCAATATTGCTACTATAGATCCCACCCACGGCGAGCAAGGTTGGGCTAAAGGTATCCGAAAGGAAAATATTTGCAGGAACTTGTAATTGACTCATCACTTGGCCAAGTGCAGAGATCCCTACTGCAACGCCCGCAAAAACTGCCGTTTTTAGATCGCCACCGACGTAGACCATTGAATTATTTGCAAACGGAATTCCAACCAACGTATTAGTTTGAACACCCAATAGCGCCGGAATCGCTGCATTGTTCGGAAGAGTCATTCCTGAAGTAATGTCTCCGTGGTCAATTAAAGCAGTACTTGCGCTCAACGTGATTTTTGCTTGGCCGTTTGGTAGTGTGGAAAAATTCACCACGCCAGCAACTGCTTTCGATTTTGGATCTAAAATATCAAAGCTAAGCTCGGCAAGTGATACGTTTCCTAAATCAAATGTAGAAGACAAATTGATAAACGACTGACCTGAAGTCGTCGTCACCGACATGTCCATCGTTTCAAAGAATTTAAGTGCAGTCGTTGGGCTATTACACCCACTGCTCACTACGGCTAGGCCAAGTGCCAAACTGACTGCTAATACGGATTTTAAAGAATTCATTTCTAGTTCCTCTCTCAAGTGGTTAAAAAAATACGATCCTCTTATTTTAATTCCTAAAATTGATAAAACACTATCAAATAATCTGTCAGAATTAAGCAGTTTTAAGGTGGCGCGGAGCGCATTCACGTGCAAAAATTAAATCATGATTCAACTCCTTTTGACGCTTTTACTCGTTGCCACCCCCCCCTTAGTGTTCGCCCAAAGCGAAGTCCCTAGAATCGTCCTCCGACAAGAATCGGACGTGGAAGCTAAAGGGAAAAATTGGATGATTTCCACGGAAGGGAAATATGCCACCCAAGCCGCGAACCAGATTTTTAAGCAAGGGGGCAATTGCGTAGATGCAGCAATTGCAGCTTCATTGACCATTGGAGTTGAACGTCCGCAGTCCACCGGAATTGGAGGGGGCGGCTTTTTGATTTTCTTCGATGCAAAAAGCCAAAAAAATATTGTTTTAGATTTTAGAGAACGTGCCCCAAATGCAGCAAAAAAGGACATGTTTCTTGATCCGAAAGGAAATGTAATCGGCTCACTTTCCGTGACCGGCGGAAAAGCC
>CAIMNF010000280.1 GCA_903842755.1 Oligoflexia bacterium | reverse complement strand
CGTGCGGGAGCAACTTTTTCGTCTTCAGTGGCGTCCGCGCTATCGCCTAGGTATAAAGTTCCTTGAATCAGGTACGCCGCGCTTCCATCGGTGTGCCCGGGGATTAGGTAACTGGTGACACGGATATTGCCCAAAGAAACTTCCTCTTGGTCATGCAAATAGTGGCTCACCGCTAAGCCCCAGTTTTTTTTGGGCATCATTTTTCCAATGGGTGCGCGGGAAGCTACTTTTCCCTCTAGCAAAGGCGCTTCCGCTTCCATTACAAAAATCTTAGCGTTGGGAAATTGGTTGCATCCTGCAATGTGATCCATGTGTCCATGGGTAATCAAGATCGCTTTTACGGCATCGACCGTTAAATTCCTTTGCTTAAGTTCCTGAGTTATTTTTTGAGCACTAGGATCGTTACCACAATCGACTAGGGCTAGGTCTGTTGAATTTCCTAAAGGGATCATGCCCACAGAAACCATCCCATCCTTAAGTTGGACAGCACCGCCGGACAGCAGAGTCCGATCTGGTAATGGCTTAGTTCCGTAAAAAGCGTAAAGAACCGCTCCTAAGAAAATTGAAAATAAAGTGAAGAGGAAACCAATGAAGAGCCCTAGTTTTTTTAACCATTTTTTGATCATGTATAGGATAGATGCTACTGGAAATTGATTTTAGGGGGAACTGTTTTTTCGAAGGTCAGCTCGGAAAGAAAAGTACGACAAAAATCCAAAAGCCAGCACGATGGCGCTTTTAACCGAAAAATCCCTTAGGCCATTTTTAATAAATCCAGGAAGCAGGTCTGAATATGCAAAACTAAAAAAAACTAATACAGTGATGCTTTGAAACTTAATCCATTTTTGTTGCGCGTGAGTTGCCAAATAAACTGCACAAATTAAAACGCCCGTGGCGGCAATGCTTCCGTTGTTTTGTGCCATCGGAGAGAGTGCGAAAAGGAACACACTCCCAAGGGTCATGGCCAAGAGCAGTTTTTCCAAAAATTTTAGTCGATTTTTGAAGGATTCCCCAGTCACACCTAGGAAAAAGACAAGCCCAATGGCGCCGCTCAATATCAAAGACCCCCCCCAGCTCACGGGAAGACGAATAGCCGCTAAAAATTTGTAGAAGTTGTCGTAATGCGCGTAAGACTCTACTAAGAAATGCGTCAGCGAATTTTGGTGGTGGAGTTCCAACTGTTGTAGTGTCGACCACCCTAAAAAAACAGCAGGTAAAAAATGCCACAACACTACGGAAGTACCGAAGTAAAATAACGGCAATAACTGCCGGCGGGCCACTAAAAATACCATCAAAACCAAACCCACAATCGGCAGGGGTTGGAATTTCCATTCCACCACCATGCCTAAGAGCAGGGCGCCTAACAGAAATCGTCCCTGCATCCAGCGAGTGATTGAAAAAAGGAGAACCGCAACCATGACCGTTTCCACTTTGGCCGCGTTGATGGCTTCGAATATTTGGAGTCCGGCCAGAGCCAAGGTCCATTGGACCTCCCGCCTTTTAAACGTCACGGCAATCGTTTCTTGAAAGAATTCGGAGTAAAAATATAAAAGTGCAGCCACGAATGCGCCCACGGAAAAGAGCGTATAAAGGAGCAGTCCCAGTAAGTCGGGTAAGTACGCGAACAGGGAAAAGAAAAACATCGCGCAGCTCTGCGAGTAAAACCAATAGCCCACGGAATGAAAATCGTACTCGTAGGGATCTTGTTTTTGCCATAAGACGCGAGCTGCGCCGGTAAAAATTCGGTAATGACCGGACGTCGGGCGTTCGAGCAGGACTCGGATGGTGGAGTAAAGGCTTAAGGCGCAAAAAAACCAGGTACCTAAGGTGGATTTTAGTTTCTGAAACTGCACGGTTTTACGCTAATCGAGATCAAAAGATTAGGCAATTTGAAAAGCCAATGCTTAACCAGAGCTACTTCATTGGTTTGATGGCTACGCCGTCGTTCAAAATGAGAACATCTTTCACGCCATGAAATTCAAATTCCACGCGTCGATTTTTCTTCCACGCTTTGGCGTTATGGCGTTTGTCCCTGGGGCGCGTTTGTCCGTAGCCTACTGCTTTGATTTTCTTGGCCGGAGCACCACCTTCCATCAAGAGTTGTCTTACGGTAAGTGCCCGTGCCTTAGATAGCTCTTTGTTGTGGTGAGCTGCCCCACGTTCATCCGTATGGCCAGCCACAGTTAAGCTTCGCCAATTTTTAGGATTTTCGGCTAAAAAACGCCCAATTTCTTTCAATCGGTCCCGGTGGTAGCGCGGGAGTCGCGCGCTGTCGGTTTCAAACGGCAAGCTTGCAATGTCTAAGGTGATGGTAAATTTTTCTTGGGCGGTATGCGTGAGCGCAGGGGTAGGCGTTGGTTCTACCCAGCCTGGACTTTCAGGGATCGGCTCCAGCGTATTTGGCTCATTAGACCAAGGCGTCGCCACAGGGATGGGCATATGCTCGGTGTATTGGGCGGCCCGATTCACATCTCCTTCGTTGAGTTGCTCTGGGCCGCGAGGAATGGGGCGTTCAATTTCTTCGTTGCTTGAGCCTCCTAGTGGAAATCCCACTTGGAATAAACCTTGAAACGTATTGACTGAACGGCCCGTGACGCCAATTGAAGTTTCCCATTTTCCGCCCAGCCGGTATTTCCATCCGCCAATCATCCACTCATAGATCGGTTGAAGCCCAAGCCAAAGAGAAGTGTTCGTTGGTGCAGGGTTTGCCAGGGCGTTCGCGTTTAAGCCGTCATCCGTGGTGTACCAAAAGTCAACCACCGGACCGATTTGCCAATGCCGCGTGATTCGATAACGAGGAGACACTTCAAGGTAACCTCCGCGCGTAATTACATTTACGTTTCCACCTGTATTCGGGTCTGTGCCTGAACTGCTCAAATAGTTAAACCCAAGACCTGCATCCAAGACCCATTGATTAAAATAAAATGCGGCCAGCCCTTGAAGATCCGCATGAAAACCAGAAAGGCTTGCGCCCCCGGGTGTGGTAGGGTCGTAAGCAGAATAGAAAGAAGCGCCTAATCCCAATCCGGCAAACAGGTAAAAGAATTGTTCATTCCACTCTTCTGCTGCTTCGGGTGCAACGACGGAATTGACGACCGTTGTGTCCGTGGGCGGAGTGCCAAAATTTGCTGCGGCGGAGGGACTGGTTGAAGTCGGTTGACTCTGAGTCGGTGTTGGTTTTGGCGGAGTGGGCGCAGGATTCGGAATGTAGGTGGTTGTGGTATCGGGCGCTGTGCCCCGAACAGCAAAACTGGAATTAGAAAAAGCGCATAGAGCTGCAAAAAGGCAAAGTGAATGTGCAGAAGCTTGGAAAAACCGCGGCATTAAATACGGCAGGGCCCTATTTTTGGAGAACCTAGTATGTTCGATCATTTGTGTACAATATAGGATTTAAGCTCATTTTCCAAGGCTTTTTGTAAGGTATTCCGCCAAGGGGCGCCCTGGTCCCTTCGGCAAAGGGCTAGGGGTTGTCGACGATGAATAAAATCATCAACAGAAAGGACCATTTGGTGTCGAACCGCATATCGAAATTGGGCTTCGAGGAGCGGAAATCCTTCTGGATCTTGAACGGAGTGATCGCAATGTTTTTGATTGATTTCATAAATTTCGAGTGCGTCGGCCCCGTAGCGATCAAAGATTGAATCGGGAATTTCGTAACCGCGCGCGCGCGCGTGTTCGCGAATCCCTTGCATGGATACGGGCAGCGCGGGCAGGAATAAGGGCTCATCTGTATCGGGACGAAGCCCGTGCCACTCGGGGCGATCGTGGAGGGCAAAATCGACAATTTGTTCGGCCATTTTTCTAAACGTCGTATATTTCCCGCCGGCCACAATGACCGATCCCCCTGGGCCATGATCAATGGTGTGTTCCCGAGAAACTTTTTGGAGGCCCGACTTGCCTGATGCGTTTCCGGAATGAGGAGCGCTCCTTGCGGGATCTACCAGGGGCCGAATTCCAATGTAATGGTTTACAATATCAGTTAACCCGAGTTTTAAATCCGGAAAATATTCATTCAGCAATTCAAGGAGGTAAAGTTGATCTTCGGCAATGGCTTCGGCTTCGTTCTCAATTTGATCGGGCGGCAGGTGGCATGGACCATCGGTAGTTCCGACAATAGTGATTCCTGGACCAAAATCATGGCGGGGAATGACAAACGAAATTCGCCCATCTTTTGGGTGTTGCATGACTACAGCTCCGGGAACCGGAATTCGGTTCCAGTCAAACACCAAGTGAACGCCACGGCTTGGAGCAAGCCAAGTATTCCATTGATTATTGGGGTCGTTTTTCGGCAAATCCTTAACCAACATCTTGCCAACTTCGTCCGTCCAAACTCCAGCACAACTGATGAGCTTTTTAAAACGGACGTCATAAATTTTATCGGACCACTGATCGGCCACCATCATTCGGGTGATTTCACCCTGCGAATTTTTTAGAGCTTGTACCGCTTTGGCTCGCGAAACGACGCAGGCGCCGCGCTCATGGGCGCGCACTAAAACATCAATCGCTAAGGCATCGTCCCACATGGAGGCGTCATAATATTTAAACGCGCATTTAAGCCCTTTTTGCTTCAAAAACGGCATGTGCCGATGAACCGCGCCTGAAGAAAGGGCTTGATGAAGTCCAGGAGCGCGAAACAAAGATAAAAAATCGTAAAGCCACATCCCCGCAGAGATCAGCCACGCAGGGTGGGTATCGCCTTTGTAGATGGGCATGTAAAAAGGCAAGGGTCTAACCAAGTGCGGGCAGGAGTTCATTAAAAACGCACGCTCACTGAGTGCCTCAAAAACTAAATGGAACTCTTTATTTTCCAGATACCGAAGGCCACCGTGAATGAGCTTTGAGCTCCGGGAAGAGGTTCCCTGTGCAAAATCGTCTTTTTCAATCAGCGCAACTTTTAATCCCCGCGAACTTGCATCCCAGGCCACACCGGCACCCGTGATTCCGCCGCCAACTACCAGGAGATCAAACTCTTCTTCTTCCAGTCGTTTAAGGTTGTTTTGCCGGGTTTGAAACGAAAAATCTCGTGGATTAGGGGACGAATTAGGGGACATTTTTTTCCTTTACGATTTCATTTATTAAAGTTTTGCGCGGGCGACGTGAGGAACGGATTCACTCAAAAACGCCTCGGCCATACTTTGAAATGTAACAGACTCGTCTGTTGTGTAAACTTCTAGTTTTCCGGTGTGATCGGGATTCTCGAGGTTGGAGATGGGAATTTCTTTGGCCAGCTCCTCGCCACTATCAATCAGGGGAATGGTCCATCCTAACTTTTCAAACTCGGCTTCAATGAGTTCTTTCAGGAGCGGGTAATGAGTGCACCCTAAAATCATGGCTTGAATTTTTGCGTGGGCTAGCGGCTCTAAATAATGGCTCAGAGTTTGGGAAACAATAGAGGTCAGTTTTCCATTTGGAGATTTTGCCCAGCCTTCTTCTACTAAAGGCACCAGCAAGGGCGATGCAACCGAGACGACTTCTGATTTAGGATTGAGTGCATGAATGGCCCGAGTATACGCTTGAGAGCGCACCGTTGCGCGGGTTGCTAATACGCCGACACGGTCGTATTTGCTTGCGGCGCGCGCGCCTGGCTCAAGCACTCCATAGACGGGCACCGTCATCTGTTGTTTTACTTCGGGGATGGCTAACGCGCTTACCGTATTGCAGGCAATCACCACAGCGTCGATCTTTTGGGTGCTTAAAAAGTGCGCGCATTCAATCGCGTATTGAACGATCACTTGCGGAGAACGCACCCCGTAAGGCACCCGCGCGGTATCCCCCAGATAAACAATATCCACGTGGGGATAAAGCCGCCGAATAGCGCGCACAACGGTCAGTCCCCCAAGACCCGAATCAAAAACCCCCAATTTCATTTTTTAAGTACCATGATTCCTAATTCTTGCAATTGCTCTTTGGAAACTTCAGAGGGCGAGGACGCCATCAGATCGCTTCCCTTTTGCGTTTTTGGAAATGCCATGACGTCCCGGATCGGACCTACTCCACACAGGAGCGCAGCTAAACGATCCACCCCAAATGCAAGGCCCCCGTGCGGGGGGGTGCCGTATTGTAGGGCTTCCAAAAAGAACCCAAACTTAAGTTTCGCTTCTTCGGGGCTTAGTCCAAGGAGTTTAAACATGGCCGCTTGCACGTCGGAACGGTAAATTCTTAAACTTCCGCCTCCCACTTCCACCCCATTTAACACCATGTCGTAGGCAGAGGCTTCGAGCGCATCCATGTTTCTGCCATGAATAAAATCTTCAAAAAACTCGGGCCTTGGCGACGTAAACGGGTGGTGGCAGGCAAAGTAGCGGCCTTCTTTTTCGTCGTACTCCAAAAGCGGGAAGTTTACGACCCACAAAAAGGCAAAGTTTTTGTCTTCGGGCTTTGGAATCAGGCCCAAGCGGTGACCGAGCTCTATGCGGAGCGCACCTAGTGAATCGAACACGACTTTGTTCTTGTCGGCTACGATCATGACGAGCGATCCCGGTTTTAATTTTAAGCGATCGGTTAAAGCGGCTTTCTCCTCCACGGTAAAGAATTTCGCGGCGGGTGATTGCATTTCGCCGTCGGGTTGAATTTTAATCCAAAGGAGCCCTTTTGCGCCGTGGGCCGAGATATGTTTAGTGAGATCATCTAAATCTTTTCTAGAAAACTTTTCGGCCAGTTCGTGCACGACGATTGCGCGAATGGAACCGGTGATTCCCCTTGAGTTAGGAACGAGCGCGTTGGAGAAAACCTGAAACGTCGATTTTGAAAAAAT
>CAIMNF010000279.1 GCA_903842755.1 Oligoflexia bacterium | reverse complement strand
AGCCACCAAATCCGCTTCCGGTTAGACCAACTAATCGGAAAATTGAGGTCGGAAACGACTTGAGTAAATTCAGGTTCCTTTTTCGCTAAGCCGATCAACGTTTTTTTATAATTTTCAAGTTGGCCTTTGATTACCCCAAAAAAGCCAAGGTGCCACGGACTATGTGGGTCTTGCTGAGTGTCCGAATAACGGTGATGCATCCGGTGCATACAGGCCCAAGCTTTTGGATCAATGCCGGTTACCCAGCTGCCGGTTAGGATTGTCCATGTCCGCAATCGGGGATGGAGCGAAACCGCGCCGTGAGCAAGGCCACGATGATAAAGAACGGTGATGTAAAAACTGTTTACTAGATAGGCGGCTAAAAACGTAAGGATGATGGGTAGCATTTGGTTTGGTCCTCTTGAAAACGGTTAATGTTTTTTGAGTATACACTTGTTTACTGAAAGGGCCTATTTTTATTTTGTCAGGATTGTGTGGCGATTATTTAGCCATATTAAATGACTCAACAAGTCTTTAAAGTTACACTTGTTTACGCTAAGGTGGACTTTATGGTGGAACGAGTTGAGCAAAAGCATAAAACACGGCGGTTGTTAATTGAATCCGCATTAAAATTAAGTGCGGAAAAAGGTTTCGGCTCGCTCAGTTTGCGGGAAATTTCCAAAGCGGCCGAAATTACTCCTGCCGCTTTCTATCGCCACTTTCATGATCTGGATGAGCTCGGGTTAGCGTTAATCGATGAGGTAGGACTTGGGCTAAGGCAGCTCTTACGGGACGCCCGCCGAAGTTTAGATGGAGGCGGAAGTGCGGTGCGGAGCTCGGTGGAGGCGTTTATTCAATATATTACCGAGAATGCAAACCTATTTCGAGTTCTTCAGGGCGAGCGCCAAGGGGCATCCACGGCGTTTCGGCGTGCATTATATTTGGAATTGGGGCGTTTTATAGAAGAGGTGACGGAGGATCTTGAAAAGGCTTCTGTGCGTCTAAAACAACCGTTAGTAGACCCCGGACTTGCTGCGGAAGCGATTGTGGCGGTTGCCTTCACCTCGGGTGGTGAAGCGTTAGATTTGCCGAAGCACAAGCGCATGGAGCTGACCGAACGGATTATTAAACAGATTAAGATGATCTTAAGAGGTGCGGCTGGCCCGCACTTGGATTGAAAATGGTGGGTCCGAACGGAGTCGAACCGTTGACCCGATGATTAAGAGTCATCTGCTCTACCAACTGAGCTACGAACCCACACCACTTAATAAGTGAAGAAGCAATAGGCTAGCACGAGGGTCTCAAAGAATCAACCACTTCAGGGTACGGAGATGATGAGTAGTCCCAGTGCTGCCGTTTGACCCAAGTTGTAATGAGGATAAGCTCCCTCAAACACGGAATCGTGACCCGTTACGTTCCCAGCCGCATCTTTAAAAGAGGCATCCGTAATATTTGAATCGCGGTGAAGTAATTCAGTGACTCCGTTTTTTAGCGCATACTGTGCAACGCAATTGAACGAAACTTTACCTTCCGTTTCTAAAACAAGGGGATCGCCATCCTTGTTTATTCCAATAAACGAGCGTCGAGAAGCTTCCGTGCCCTTCCAGTCGCTCACTTTGATTTCTCCGTTGAGGATCAATGCAGGGCCGCTTTGCATTGCAAATTGAATTTGCTTTTCCGGTTCGGTTAAGTCGGGGAGATCTTTTAGTGTGGGTGTTGTACAAAAGGACTGGGTGGGGATAATTTTGTATTTGAGTTCATGAGTCTCATCCGTATTCGTTGAAGAAGCGAGGGGTTGATAGGCTACGAAAATGGAATTCAAAGGTCCAAAAACGTTGCCTGCCTGAGGGCTGAGTTTTACGAGATCACAATGGATTGGATTTAAAGTTTTTCCTTCACTTACGGCATAACCTTGTAAGTGAGTATCATCCTGAAAAATGGGCCCATTGCCAATATAAGCTGCGGCACTGTTTTCGCTGCCTAGGCGTTCCGCTTGAACTGCATTGATTGTTTTTGAAGTAAGAATTTTTAATTTTAATTGAGCATTTT
>CAIMNF010000278.1 GCA_903842755.1 Oligoflexia bacterium | reverse complement strand
TTAAGTAACGGCACTCCCGACGCAACCCTGCCAGGTTCCGAATTTCAAGTAAGGATTCCACTGTTATGAGCTTATCGATACTGGTCGTCGACGACGAAAAAAACATTCGGATCACCCTTAAAGCTGCCCTAGAAGATGCTGGTCATCAAGTGCTCTTAGCCGAAAGTGTGGCCACTGCAAAACCCGCATTATTTAAACACGAAAAAATTGACCTTATTTTAACGGATTTCAGACTCAGCGATCAGAATGCTATTCCACTGATTCGCGCATGGAAAGAGGAATTCCCTCAAAGTATTATAGTAGTGATGACTGCATTTGCCTCGGTCGATAACGCGATTCATGTCATGAAAGAAGGCGTTTATGATTATTTGCCAAAACCGTTTTCCCAGTCCCAGCTAGCGCCCCTTCTTGCTCGTGCCGAACAGTTGGTCAATCTCCGGAAGGAAAACTGCCGCCTTCAAAAAAATCGCATTAATCCCTTTGAGGGTTTTACATCGCCCGCCATTTTGCGGGTAAAGGAATTTATTAAATCTGTAGCCGATACCGAACAAACGCTTCTCATTACGGGCGAAAGTGGAACCGGAAAAACGGAGCTGGCTCGGTACATTCACCACCTTCGCAGCGAGCCGCAAGGACCCTTTGTGAGCGTGTATTGCACCACATTTACGGAGTCGTTGCTGGAAAGCGAGCTATTCGGCCATGTGAAAGGTGCGTTTACGGGCGCCGTAAGTGATAAAAAAGGAAAGTTAGAACTGGCCGAAAAAGGAACGTTATTTTTGGACGAGGTAGGCGAACTTTCGCTGACCGCACAGACCAAGCTTTTACGTTTTTTACAAGAGCGTGTTTTTGAACGCGTCGGTGGGACCCAATTAATTTCTGTAAATACGCGAGTCATCGCAGCAACTCACCAAAATTTGTTAGACCTCATTGAACAAGGAAAATTTCGGGAAGACTTGTACTACCGCTTGAACGTTTTAGAAGTTGTTTTACCGGGGCTGCGCCACCGGAGAGAAGATCTGCCGGTATTGATTGAACAGCTCCTTAAAGAGTCGCGAACGGTGCTTCCCCCAGAAGTTTTAAATTTTTTACTTTCTTATTCGTGGCCAGGAAATACGCGCGAGCTTAAAAACACCTTGGAGCGACTGTCGATTCTATCCAGGTCGCATCCCTTGACCCTCGAAGACCTACCGCCATCCGTGTTGCACAATCGCAGGGAAACGCTGAACCGGCTCCAACCAAAGGACCAACTCGGCAAAGCGGCAATGACTACTCCACCCCATTTTGCGACCTTGGAAGAGCTCGAGCGCAATCATATTCAAGAGGTGCTCCAAGTTGAGCCTAATCAGGAAAAGGCGGCGGAAATATTGGGGATCAATACGACGACACTTTGGAGAAAACGGAAGCAGTATGGGTTGCCTTAGGTTTTATGGCAATTTTCACTTTTTTCAATTCATCTCCTTCTCAAAAACAATGCGCTCTTTTGATAAACTCCATCGCTCCATAAAAGGCGCATAGCGACGCTCCACCACATTTCGTTTTAACTTTAGAGTCGGCGTAAGCATTCCATTCTCTACGGTCCAAGGTTCATTTAACACGACTAAACGATCTAAGCGTTCGTAACTCTCCACGTTTTGATTTACCGAATTCAGGAGCGTTGATAATTCCACTGTTAACTCTTTTTTGCCTAAACTTTTTGTGGGCTCCGACAAAACAAGCAGCGCAATCGGCTGGGGCAAGTCCTGGCCCACAACACACGCGTGCTCAATTCCTAGGTAAGAAGTAATTAAGTGTTCGATTTTGGTGGGCGACACATACTTGCCCTTCGAGGTCTTAAAAAGATCCTTTACGCGGCCAGTGATCCTTAAAAAGCCTTCCGCGCTTAACTCGCCCTGATCACCGGTATGAAGCCAGCCTTCGGAATCGATGGTTTCGCGGGTAAGCGCTTCTTCTAGGTAATACCCTTTCATCGTGGCCCTTGATCGCGACAAAATTTCGCCTTGGTCGCTGATCTTAATTTCTGTTCCTGGAAAGGCCACCCCCAAGGTTCCAAACCGGGTCTGCTCAGGAAAATTAAAACTACAAATGCAAAAATTTTCGGTCATGCCGTACACTTCATGAATTCGAATTCCTAGGTGATCAAACCAAACCAGCAGTTCTTTGGAGATTGCGGCTGCGCCGGTTAAAAATACCTTGGTTTGATCTAGGCCCAATTCCTGCTTTATTTTGCGTTTCAGCCAAGTGTTTAGAAAGGGAAGCGCCAAATAAAAGTTAAGTTTACCCGACGGAATTTTTTGCAAAATGCCTTCTTGAAATTTTTGCCAGATTCGAGGTACGGCTAAAAAAACTGTAGGACGCACTTCTTTTAAGTTACGCTTGAAAGACTCCACCGACTCTGCGAAGGAAACCGTTCCTCCGGTATAGAGCGAGCCCAGCTCAACCAATAATCGCTCCGCAACGTGCGAAAGCGGAAGGTAAGAAAAGAAACGCTCTTGGTCCGTGAGCCCAACCGAGTGAATTGCCGTATCCACAAAGGCAGACATACTTTCAAAACTGTGCATGACCCCCTTCGGGTGACCGGTAGTCCCCGAGGTATAAATAATCGTCGCTAGATCGGTCGCCGCTCGGACAGGACTGCTCAGTTCCGAGGACTGGCCCGCTAAAAACTCCTCCCAGGCAACGGTGCCGGGGTGAAACCAATGAGGGAAAGAGAGAACACTAATCCTTTTGGGAATAAAATCTTTCTGGGTATCCCATTGATCTAATTTCCCGGCAATACAAACTTCGGCGTGACAATGCTCTAAGATCGTTTGAATGGAGGGGCCGGTCAGTGTTGGAAATAACGGCACCGATACATGTCCTGCCATCCAAATCCCGAGGTCAGCAATGATCCAATGCGCGCAGTTTTTGGAAAGAATGGCCACTTTACTTTGTGGTTTTAAAGGAAGTCGCCCTAGGGCCTGGGCAAATCGCCTTGCTTCTAATCCGACCTGTTCCCAAGTCAGCTCTTCCCACTGCTTTGCCTGATTCCGCCTCACACCACGCCCAAGCGGCTGTCGCAAATAAACGTGGTTCCCCTTCTTCTTTTCAAACGCATAAAACATTTCCAAGGGCAAAACCGATTTGGACATGGAGTAAGTGTACCGACTTTCAAATAATGAATCGATTTAAATTTGCGTTGAGTTTTGAACTTCGGTACTTTTAAAGAATGAGAAGACTTTTCCTTCAAAGCTCTATGGTAGCGTTCGTTGTCGTCTTTGCTTTATCGTTGAGGTGGCCTCACGCCTTGTATTCGTTTTTGGTGATTGGCCCCCTTTTTATGCTGGGCCTTGCGGATATGACGCAAAAAAAACACGCAATCCGCAGAAATTTTCCAATTTTGGGTCATTTTCGTTATCTTTTTGAACTCATCCGGCCGGAAATCCAACAGTATTTTGTAGAAAATAATGCCGATGGCGTTCCCTTTAGCCGCGAAGCCAGGTCGGTGGTTTATCAACGCGCCAAAGGGGCATTGGACACGCTCCCCTTCGGCACTCAGCACGACGTTTATGCCGTCGGATATGAGTGGATTAATCACTCGTTAGCTCCAAAGCCCACCCTACACGAAGACCCACGGCTGATGATTGGTGGACCGGATTGCACGAAGCCCTATTCCGCTTCGCATTTAAATATTTCGGCCATGAGCTACGGATCGCTAAGCCAAAACGCAGTTTTAGCATTGAATTCGGGAGCAAAAAAAGGCGGCTTTTATCACAATACGGGCGAGGGTGGCTTAAGTCCTTATCACAAAAAAAATGAGGGCGACTTAGTTTGGCAGATCGGTACCGGCTATTTTAGCTGCCGGACCAAAGAGGGCAAATTCAATCCGGAGCGGTTCAAAGAAAATGCCGCTTTAGATCAGGTCAAAATGATTGAAATTAAACTTTCTCAAGGCGCAAAGCCCGGACATGGAGGAATTCTGCCTGCGGCGAAAGTGAACCGGGAGATCGCCGAAATACGAGGCGTTGAAATTGGAAAAGACGTGCTTTCGCCGCCTGCGCATACCGCATTTAATAATCCGATCGAGATGATGGAATTTATTCAAAAGCTGCGAAACCTTTCTGGCGGAAAACCTGTCGGATTTAAACTATGTGTGGGTAAACGTCGCGAATTTTTTTCATTGGTGAAGGCCATGCTCCTCACCAAAATTACCCCCGACTTTATTACCATCGACGGTGGCGAAGGCGGCACGGGCGCAGCCCCGCTCGAATTTAGTAACTCGATTGGAACACCATTGAACGACGGACTGATCTTCGTCCATAATGCGCTGGTCGGAGCAAAGATTCGGCAAAAAATAAAAATCATCGTTTCGGGAAAAATTACCACTGGCTTCGCCATGGCCAGCAAAATTGCCTTAGGCGCCGACCTCTGCAATTCGGCCCGCGGAATGCTCTTCTCGCTTGGTTGCATCCAAGCCCTTCGCTGCAATTCTAATCATTGCCCGACCGGAATTGCCACGCAAAATCCAGACCTGGTCGTGGGCCTTGACGTAACAGACAAATCCACACGCGTGTACCGTTACCACAAAGAGACGATTAAAAGCTTTTTAGAAGTAATTGCAGCGGCAGGCGTTGCCCATCCTTCGGAACTTAAGCCGTGGCATATTCATCATCGGGTCAGCACCCATCTGGTAAAACACTATGGGGATTTATACGCGTATCTGGAAGAGGGAGCACTACTGAACCCCACTTTACCGGCGGAGTATGCGCGGGCTTGGGAGAATTCGCGAGCGGAAAGTTTCAACTAACGAACGGAGAAATTTATTTTGACTAACGTCTACTTAACTTCTCCGCCAGGCGATTTAAACTACTCTCCAGCGAACGGAAATAATCCGTCTTTCTCAATTTCATTTGCCCGAACTCTCCCCGCTCAAGTTTATCGATAAATTTTACTGCGGCAAATACCGGTCCTGCGGAGCGATTAAAATAAACTAGGCTGAACAAAAAAACTAAAATAAAAAAACAAACTAGAAACAATCCCACCGTGATCCAATAAGCCATGACTTCGGAGCCTGAGCTTTTCGGGCCGTAAAATAAATACGAAAGGATCGCCACGCCGATGCCGGAAACTAACGCAAAAATAGTCGTAAAAAGTGCACTGGTGATTTGAAAACTGCGGTCAATGACCCACGTCTTTCTCACATTCAACAATGGCCAGATGCGCTCATGGTTCTTGATCAAATAACCTACCAAAAAAGCGATGACGATTTGCTGAACAAAATCGGCAACATTGAGAACCATCGCCGAATCCGCTGAAATTTTAATGGGTATAAAATCAATGGCCCCGCCGAATCTGAATTTATCGACTAAGTTTGAACCAAAGGCACCTAGAAGCAAGGACAATAAAATGCTTAAATTCTTTTCGGTTTTAAAGACCAAAAACTGCAACAGGAAAAAAACAGACGCCATGATAAAAAAGAGCGAAAAAATAATCATGGTTTTCATGAATTGAGGTGCCTGCGAATACGCTCCTGCAATCATCCCCGTATTTAAAATAATCGAAAAACCAGGCGTTTTAAGAACATAGGCTTTCGACCACTGGTCGATCAAAACAACTCCTCCCAATGGAGCGAAAATTTGCAGCCAAGCGCGCTTCCAGGTGGGTGCGGGTGTGGTCATTCTTCATTTCCTTTGATGATTCCGGCCATGCGGGACAACTCCATCGTCGTATCGGCTGGCACTTGCGGTCCGCGATGTCCCTCAAGCACGGTCGGTTGAGTTTGTTTTGCGAGATCATAGATCGACTTCGCTTCTGTTCCAATGTTTAGTACCCCTTGGACCTGAGCAGTCACTGCTTTTACGATCAGCGCAGCGATCCGATCCACGTAATCAAAATTTCCCCGCTGATCCGTCCACGCTTGGGGATACGGAAACGGCTTAGGCTTGTGCCCCGTCCGAATTACTAAAAAATTTTTTGACCGCAATTGTACATAGGAGTCGCCCAACAACTTAGTGTAGCTATACCAATTTTGCGCATGAACTGGCACATCAGTTTCGGCTGCGGGATGCGAAGAATTTGCGTATACGTAATCGGTCGAGATCTGGACTAACTTAATTTCGTGCTCGTTGCAAAAATCAGTTAAGTCCGCAACACCCTGATAGTTCACCGCCCAATGGGTCTCGCGCTCGGGGGAATAAGTTTGGGTATGGGCAATACAATTAATGACGGTAGTCCAGCGAGGAGTCTTAGAGGTGCTTTGCGGTGTTAAAAAACGCGCGAAATGTTCAGGGACGGTCAAATCAAACTGATCACGCGAGCGCGACAAGAAGTCCCAGCCGGTCTGCCTCACTAGCTCTTTGCCCAACAGCCCCTGCCCCAGAATCAAAATACTCACCCTTTGTTTATAACCTGGCTGAATCTTCAATCCAAGACAAATTTTTGGCCCATTTCGGGCACTTCCACATGCCATGCAAGTTCATCTTGAATTCTTACTCGCAGTGCATTTGCGGAATGGAGTTCTCCATGGACTACGAAGGTTTTCTTTGGCTTATGTGTAAAATTCTTTAACCACGCCAAAATCTCGGCCTGGTCTGCATGAGCAGAAAGCGAGCTCATTTCTTCAATTTTTGCCTTTACCGGAATGTATTGCCCAAAAATCTTGACCTCATC
>CAIMNF010000277.1 GCA_903842755.1 Oligoflexia bacterium | reverse complement strand
AGTGGTGGCTGAATCACCCCATTCCCTCTCGCCGAAATCAAGTACCACTCCCACATATGCCGCGTGATTTATTTTTCGCGCAAGGCCACTGGGGTCAACGCATTTTCGTAATCCCCTCCCAGCAGTTAGTGATCGTCAGGACTGCAAACGATCGGGATCCCGGTATTTATTTTGATCAAACGTTTTTAGATTTAGTCTTTGAAGCGTTGGGAATACCCTTCTACCGTGAAGCGACCGCCGAGCAAACCCAACAAGACGCACCCATTGAAAATCAGGTTAAAAGACCATTGAAAGAATACTCGCAATCCATGCTTCGAATGTTACCCCGTTTTCGGGCTAAGGAATTTTGTTCTTGTTTATTTGGGATGGCCTTGCCGGAAGCCTATTGTGATGAATATTCGTTACAAGGGCCACGGTGGATCACGTCAACTCAAGTGGATTACAAAACAAAAAGTGTGAGGGCAAGAACGGCGCTCTTGTTTACCTCTGCCGCTCAATGGATTGATGAAGATTCGGGTTGTAGATTCCTAGAGTAGACAGGTCTTATGTAAACTCTATTTAGATTAGGCCCCCGAGCGCATTGGATACGCTTCAGGGGCCATTTTTATCTGAAGTGATTACGACGCTATTTTCTCGGATGGTTTTGAGCTTAAAAGCTGTTCACCGTCCTTTTCCATTGGAGAGGATTGCCCGATCAGCTTTCCAAAGAAACTTGCGGTATTGCCGGAATTGATTTTGATGGAACGAGGCTTTGCCCCTTCCGCTTTTGGGATCAATACGCGCAAGACTCCGTCCTGATCATTGGCCTCGATCTTTTCTGAATTTAGGCCAACGGGCAACGAAAAGCTTCGAAGAAAGGTTCCATAATTTCTCTCGGAGTACCGTACTCCTTTTTCACTCTTGCTTTCTTCTGCTTTTCGCTCACCGCTTATGATGAGCTGCCGATCCTGGACTTCAATTTTAATTTGATCTTTAGGGATGCCCGCCATTTCCAGACTCAAAAGATAATGATCTTGATCTTCGACAACTTCGCACGCAGGTTGCCAGGTCCGTGTAGGTTGTGATTGAGTGTTTCATGGTTTTCTCCTTTCAAATTACTGTTTGTTTAGTCAAAGCCTCTGGTTTTCGGGTAAAGAATTTTGTTTCTTGATGGACGGCTAGCTTTTCCAATACGATTTCTTTTGCCCGCGTCAAAGCTACCGAAAATTCTGTGTCGCTTACGGACGCGGAAATCGAACCTCTTCGTAGAAATGCATCGATCAAGCAATGGTACCTTTTTCCATCATGATGGAGCAGAGCCGCGATGGCGACCCGTCTCGGCGCGTGGTCCTGAATTTCTTCAATGACTTCTTGCGCTTCCTCTTCCATTTCCAGAGTTGGGTTAAATCCCTTGTATTCAAAGCGATTCATTTCTTTCCTCCTTACAAAAATTCACAATGGATTTGCCGTTAAAAACGTCAAGTGGGGTAGAAATAAAATTCCCGCCCGTTAGTTGACGTATAGCGTTAAATGTGATCAGTTGCGACCATGCAAGTGAGAAGGGGAGTCTGGTTTGTTTATTTTTTTGGTACATTATTTTCGGTAGGCCTGAATTCGGCCGCTTTAGCAAAAGCCGATGTTCTGCGAAAGCACATGATCCAGAATATCGTGGATTCGGTCCCCGAGTCGGAACAAGTCATCTGGTCTGTGGACTCTGTTCGCAGTTTGGTGAAAACCCAAAAGCCGGATGGTACTTTTCCTGACATCGATTATTCGGTTCATGGGCAAGCGTCATGGTGGCCTTTGGATCAAATTGGGCGCGCCTTGATTTTGATTAAAGCGACGGTGCTCCCTAAGAATCCGTTTTACCGAAATCAGGAAGTGCTAAAACATGCACTGCTCGCCATTCATTATTGGGCCACTCACATTCCCGAGCCCCATTACAATTGGTGGTCAAATGAGATCGGATTGCCCCTCAGTACTTATAAAATTCTATTGCTCGTACCCCATCAGTTATCTGAGGTGGACCGCAACGCGCTTTTGGAGGCCACTTTAAAGGGCCATTTAACGACCCATCCAAGTCAGTTCCCCGCGACGGGCGAAAATTTAATCTGGTTTTCAGAGATCACGATTGCTTTGGGAATTTTAAATCAAAAACCGGAGTGGATTCAGTTAGCGGTGGAGGCCTTAAAGAATGAATTTTCTCTTGGACATCCAGAGGGAATTCAGGAGGATGGCTCCTTCTTCCAACACGGCGAAGTTTTTTATAATGGCGGCTACGGCATCAATTATGCGGCAGACGCCGCGGCGATGATGAAAATTCTTTCGAACACCCCAGATGCGTTAACTTCCGAAAACTATTCGGTGCTTAGCAATTACATCTTAGATGGCCAATTGTGGTTGGTTCATCGCAAGACCTTCGAGCAAAGTTCCTTGGGACGCACTTATGCTCGCAAGGGATCCAGCGATTCTTCGGTACTCCTCCCCAGTTGCGCCGTAATGGCGAAGGTGAGTGGGCCGCGCCAAAATGAGTTTGCGCAATGCGAGCAGAGCTTAAGAAGCCATTCCTATACAGGGAAGCCAGGAAATAAGCACTTTTGGAAAAGTGATTTTATGACGGATAATCACATGGATTATAGCATTTCGGTTAAAATGGATTCGAACAGAACTTATAATAGCGATGCCTCGCCAATGGGTGAAGGGCTGCGTTCGGAGTTTTTGTCGGATGGAGTCACGTACTTTTATCAATCTGGGCAAGAGTATCAGGACATTTTTCCCCTTTACGATTTTTTTAGATTACCCGGCGTAACCGAAGAGCATTTAGAGCATTATCCTGCGGTCCCAGGGAATAATTTTCACAACACCTATGGCCCGACCTCATTCGTGGGCGGCGTGAGTGACGGAGTGACTGGATTTTCCACCATGCAGTTCGTGCGTGAAAATCTTTCGGCAAATAAGACTTGGTTTTTTCATTCCGGTGGAATGCTGGCCTTAGGAAGCGCAATTGAATGTGATACGTGCACATCACCGATCTTGACGTCGATTAATCAAGAATGGTCGCGTACTCCTGTCGAATATGGAACCATCCGGGATCACCGTGAATGGAGTTTAGCGGATCAAACATCCCCGCTTCAAAAGAGCGAAGTGACGGGGGATGCGTGGGTTTATGCAAACCAAAAGGGCTATCTTATTTATGGGGATCATCCACTGGTCGTCCAAGAGGGGACGCAGTCCGGGTCGTGGCATGTTCTAGCGGACGCTCTTTCTGACGCTCCTGTTGTGGGTAGAGTATTTAGCCTGTGGATCGAGCAAAATTTTGCGCCCCACTCGGATCAGTACGTTTATGGTGTTTATCCGGGAATTACGAAGGACGCTTTAGTACGGCTTAGCGAAAATCCAGATTTTGAAATTTTAGAAAATAGTTATTACCGTCAGGCTGTTTATTTTCCGAGAGAACATTTGATTCAAGGAGCTTTCTATTGGGCTGGGCAAATCAGCTGGGATCAAGGGCGATCCCAAGTGGATGTGACGGTTCCCTGTGTTGTTCAAATGCGAAAAGTGCGCGGAATTGGCCATGATCGAATTCTGTTAAGCGTAGCAAGTCCCACTCAAAAAGCGGAGACAGTAACCGTGAAGTGGAATTGGAGTGGATTCAGTCAGGGAACTCAGACCCTTCTGTTTCCCACGGGGCAAGATGCGGGAAAAACGGTCACGATCGAGGTCAAATAATCCATGGGCTCAAACAAAAAAAGGCCCCCACAATGAATAGTGGGAGCCCTTGGATTTTTAGGAATTAGTTGGATGAAGCCGGAGCAGGAGCTGGCGCAGCAGGAGCGGCTGGCGCTGACGGAGCAGAAGGATTTGTTGTTCCGGTACTTGGAGCACTGCCTTTGGCCGCATCACGTCTTTCCATTCGATTTCTTTCGCGATTAACGCCGTTTTCCTCTTTGTTGAGTTGGCGTTGTTCATCTCTAGTTAAATGACCACCGTTTGCAGCTTTTTCGGCAGCAGCTTGTTGCTTAATATCTTGATCTTGTTGATTCAATTTATTTTTCTGCGCGTTGGTAATTTTTCCTTGTGCAGCAGCGGCATCATTTTTAGCTTCTTCGCGATTTGCGCGACGGTCCACTTGGGCCTGACGATTGTGTTTCTTTCTTGGGTTATGGTCTTGATCTGCAAAAGCCGCAGAGCCTGAGATACCAACAATCAATAAAGCAATTCCTAACCGAGTCATGAGCGTATTCATATTAAGTCCTTTCGTTAATTGTGTTTTCTGTTTCCAGTTTAACACAATCACTAAAAGTGCATAGGGTGTGCCAAATTTAATTTTCTTTAATAATGGCGAGTTGCGCTATTGTGTCGGGAGTGACTGTTGCAATTTACACGGATCAACGGGCTGAACTTGTCGCACTTGGCAGCAATGGGGATTAGTGTTTTTTTCGAAGCGCCTTTTTTTCTGAGTGCGCT
>CAIMNF010000276.1 GCA_903842755.1 Oligoflexia bacterium | reverse complement strand
CGTGGCACAGCTGCATTCTGAGCCGAAACCGCCCAGGCTGGTTCTTGCCCACGGCTGCTCGCCGCACTCCAAACTCTCAGTGTTTTGTCTGGCCTAGCCAGAACTTGGGGAATAATGGCCTTTAAACCCTTTCCGGTAATAAACTCAAAGTGTGCAAACTCTCTAAAAAAGAACGTATGGTGGGTCGTCAACAGCCCAATTAAGGTTTCCTTTTCCGATTCCAAGTTCTTTTTCAAATAAACTAAGTATTCGTACAAACTCCCTATTTTTAATTGGAGCAATCGTTTCTGGAGCCTAGAGCTAATCATTGCGGAATGACGTTCGGTCAACTGCACACCAGTCAGATCTTTGGCAATCTTTCCGATTTCTGCGATCGCACTTTGATTCTCGTCTTTTGTTGCTGCGCTTTTTAACGGTGCTGTGCTCATACTTCCTCGAATCGTGGATCGTCTTGTTTAGGTACATCACTAAAAATATTGGTTGCGGCCTTCTGTGAAGGCACTTGTTCCTCCTGGGACGAAATGGCCAAGTTACCTAGACTATTCGAAACCGCTGCTTGTAGAAATGCGGATTCCTGAAGGACCGATTTTTTCTGTTTGGCTTTTGTCTTCACCCCACGTGCTTGCGCCAGGGGAATGACTTTTGCACTTTCAGATCGATCCGACCCCCGCTGGTCTTTCGACGCTTCGATTAAACGCTTATCCATTTGCTTCACCGCAATTGCTTCCTTTTCACGAATCCATTCACGCCCGTGCTTTCCGGTGATCAGTTCGCCCAAGCTTTCCAGACTCCGTTTCAATTCGCGCGATTGCACGCTTAAATCACTTGCTAGTTCGGCAGATTTTTGTGCTGCGCCTGAATTTTGTTGGGTAACTGAATCTAATTGTTCCATCGCACGATGGATCTCTTCTACCCCTACCGACTGTTCCTGGCTTGCTCCCGCAATTTCATTAATCATCGTGTCGACTTCGTGCGAAGACTCTAAAATCTTATCTAAAATTCTACCGCATTCTTGAGCCCGCGCTTTGCCTTCATCCACTTTTTTATTTCCGTCCACAACCAAGCGATCTACCGAGCTCTTTGTTTCAGAAATAATTAACTCTACTTTTTGAATGCTCCCCTCGAGAAGCTCTGAGATTTCTTTTGCAGCATTACCGCTCATTTGCGCTAAATTGCCTACCTCTTCGGCAACAACGGCAAAGCCCTTTCCGTGCTCTCCTGCCCGCGCGGCCTCTACAGATGCATTAAAAGATAAAAGTTTTGTTTGAAATACAATGTCATTAATCACCTTTGTTTTGTTTCCAATTTCAGAGATCAACTTGACAATTTCTGAGGTCTTTTGATTACCGTCATTGACTTGATTTAGGATTCTTGCGTTGCTTTCGCTAATTTCAGAAATTACCTGAATCATGGACTGAACAGACGCTTGACCTTCTTCCGAAAAATCACGACTTTGTTTAGATTTTAGTTTAGATTGAGCTGCATTTTCTGAGTTCTTTTTCACCATTGCATTGACTTGTTCCACCGAGGCAGCTGTTTGTTGGATCGCAGCGGCTTGTTTGAGCGATTCGGCTGATAGCAGATCACTCGATTTAGAAATCTCTTGCGCATCTTTAGCCACATTCTCACCACTTTTGTCTAGCTGAGCTACGACCATCAGCATTTGCCGCGAAAGAACCAACGAAAGCCAATAAGCCATTCCGACCGCAACCAAGATTAAAAATCCAAAAATACCTAAAAAGATCATTTTCGCTTCGTTTACTTTAGTAAATGCATGATCGAACTGATCTTGAACCAAAACCGACCAGCCCACCGATTTAGGAAATTGAGAGGAATTAATTTTAAGAAAGCCTACGAATTGCTCCTTACCCGAAGTAGAATCTTGTTGCACGATCGCGCCATTTTTGCCTGAAATCGCAAGCTTCGCCGCTTCATGGCCAGATTTCGCCAAATTCGTATTCAGCCATTTTTTAGAATCCCCCCGCGCGTTATCTGAAAAGTCAAACAACAATACGCCGGTAGAGTCCAGCAACATGAGCTCCGCTCCCGCAAGATTTTGTTTTCGAAGTAAGTCCGCAGTCTCTTTAAACGCCGCTTCAATCCAAAGCGAAGACGCTCGTGTGGTAATCACCCCAATCGGATCTCCATTTTCATTTTCGAGAGGGGCACTGAATCCACTCCCTACCACTCGATCCCCTTTTGCTTCGCTCGAGTAAGGATCAACTTTGATGTCCTCAAAATAGGTCCCATCCATTGCATTTTCTTTATCCACAGTAAAGGCCTTCGCCATCACCGCTTTGAACCATACTTCATTACTAAAGTCTTTGTCGTAAAGGCCTAAGGTTTTCAGTTTTTTACCATCACTCGTTTCTTCATTTACCGCCAGGAGTTTACCTTCGGGGCTCACCACCATAATTAAATCGTACGCACCGTACAGCTTTACCAACTCGTTTAATGCCTTTACTCGGATGGTTTTGTCAGGAGAATGGAGGCTCGGATCAATGGAGAAATTTTGAACATCCCGATAGCGTTCGGAAAATTGTGCAGAAAGGGATTGTCCGAGTGTGGTTACATACCCTTCAAAATTCGCTGCCAATTGCGCTTCTTGAAGCGAAATCAACCGATTCATCATGGTAACCGATACTCCACCCAGGAGCACCACAAGACCGATATTCATCAGCACTATTTTTGCTTTAATCGAAAGGCTCTTTTGATGTTTCAACTTTTGATTTTCCAGGTGACTCACGGATGCTCCTCTTGCTTTACGCAGCTTTTGCTTGAATTTTTTTGACCGCAGCGTGGTCCGTTAGATTTAGGGTGTGGGAAATGTCCAAAATAAGAATCAATTTATCTTCCGCTTGATAGACACCGATGATCGATTCCACTTTTGTACCGGTCAATTCAGGTTTTTGAGATATTTGCTCGGGCGTAGCCGCAAGAACACTATTGACTGAATCCACGACAATTCCGACGCTATAGGGCGCAAGATCACAAATGATGACGACCGTTTCTTGCTGATCGTTGGGCTTAATGCCCAATTTTACTCTCAAATCTAAAACGGTAATCACTTGTCCACGCAAATTCATGATTCCTAAAAAATAGGTGGGCGTTTGCGGAACCGACGTCACCTCCGGTAATGCAATCACTTCCTTAACTTGCAAAAGCGGTATGGCAAAGCTTTCCGAGCCTAATGAAAAAGTTAAAAAACGATCGGCCATTGTTCCCATTTCTGTTGAGCGATTCATGCTGCCCTCCCTTGTGACTTGTTCATCCCGACCAATTCGGGCATTTCTAAAATAAGCGCAGGTTTTCCGTCGCCTAAAATTGCACTTCCGCTAAAGCCTTTTGCACTTTTTAATTCAACCCCTAATTGTTTGACGACGACTTGCTGCTGACGGAGAATGTCGTCCACCATTACTGCAAACGGATTTTCCTGAGTTCTAAAAATCAAAGCAATTTGTTCGTTCGATTTCGCCTTTGCACCTTTGCTCAATAGCTGCGAGAGCCTAAATAAAGGCATCACTTCACCTCTAATCTGCAGCACTTCCCCTAACCCGGTTCGACTATGGAGCTCGCCGTCTTTGGGCTTAATGGATTCGTGAACGTGAGATAAGGGAACCACAAAACGCTCCGTTTTTGTGCCGACTTTATTCTCTACTACCATTCCTTCAATAATCGCTAACGTCAGGGGCAATTGAATCCGAAGTGTGGTCCCTTTTCCCACTTCAGTATCCACGGTGACTTCACCCTGCAATTGCTCGATGTTGGTTTTTACAACATCCATGCCCACGCCCCGACCAGAAACTTCACTCACTTCAGACTTTGTCGAAAACCCAGGGTGAAAGATTAAGTTCACTGCATCTTTTTCACTCAATACTGTGCCCGGCTTTAACACCCCTTTTTCGATTGCTTTTGCCAACAGCTTTTGTCCATCAATCCCGCCGCCGTCATCTTTTACTTCCAAGATCAACTTTCCAGACTGATGAAAGGCGCGCAACCAGACGGTACCTTGTTCCGGTTTTCCAGCCTGTTTTCTTTTTTCTGCAGCTTCGATTCCATGATCTACCGAATTCCGAATCAAATGGACTAAAGGATCGCCAATCGATTCCAAAACCGTTTTGTCCAATTCGGTTTCTTCACCTTCGGTGATTAGTTGAACTTTTTTGCCTAAAATAGAGCTAGTATCGCGAACAATTCGCTGCATTTTCAAAAAAGTCTGCTTCACGGGAACCATTCGCAAACTCATTGAAATATCTTGGACTTCTTTACAAACCTTGCCCAACTGGGAGGCGGTTTTACGCATGATACTCGAGCTAGAGCCATCCACCTGCTCAATTAAGACCGACTGCAAAATACTCATTTCACCGACAAAATTAATTAATTTTTCTAAGCGGGACAAGCTGACTCGGATCGATTCCTCGCTTGCGCCTGAGGGGGGTGCGCCTGCAGGCGGTTTCGCTTTTGGTGCTGCAGCAGGCTCGACTTTAGCTTTTACCGGTGCAGGTGGAGCGGGTTGAATTTTATTTTCTTCTTGAAATTGATCCAAGATTAATTGATCGGAGGCGGAAAGGGGCGTTGCTGTCTCTTCCTCCCTAAAGAGGTCTCCCGAAGGAATCTCTCCAGCCAAAGCTTCAACAGGTGCCTCGTGTGCGGTGCTCGAATCTGAGGACGCACCCACCTCTGCGTTCTCCAGTACCGGAGCCGACGCGGCCTCTACCGGGGTTGTCACAACCCCGTTTTGCGTGGCCGCCCGCACTTCGCCTAAGAGATCATCCAAATCGAATCTTGCGGTTAAATCGTCTTTTAGCCCTTCAATTATGGTTCGGATCTGGTCATTACAGCGTAGTAGCAAATCAACCATCCCGCCAGATACCGGAATTTGTTTATTTTTGACCTTTAAAAAGAGCGACTCAAATTCATGCGTAAAACTTCCTAATTGAT
>CAIMNF010000275.1 GCA_903842755.1 Oligoflexia bacterium | reverse complement strand
TTATAAATTTTGGAATGGGTTTTGGTGTGAAAAAAGTCAAGGGTGGGGGGAATTTTTTTAAATATATTTTGTTTCATCGCAAAATAATCCCTTCAACCAAATTTAATTGAAAAGTCGATCCTTTCGCTTGATCCTATCAGAAAGTGTGTACGGGAAGGGATAGGGGTTGGATGGGCTTAAGAGCGAATATGGGGCGAAAACGTCATAAAAATGACCAAAAAGGCAATTGTATTGCTGTGTGGGTGTGTTTGCTCGTTGGAATCGGCACGTCGGGAAGCGCGCGCGCTGATTTATCCCCTTACACTTATGGTGCGCTTAGTGTTTTTCCTGGTTTAGGACAGATGCTTCAGGGAGAAGTCCTTGAGGGTTTGGCTTGGACCGGGGCAATTTCGTTTACCTTTTTTAGCGGAAGCGCCTTTGTTTCTCATGCCGGGCAAATGGCCTGGATGTATAATATCTATGACTCTTACCGAGACGCTGGTGCGAAGGGTGAGGCTCAAGCAACTGCACTTCAAAACTATATTGCGCCCTTTAATCCCCTGAACGTAGTGGATTGGGTGGGCGCGCCCCTTTTTGCCTATACGGTCTTCGTCAATGGCCGGAAAGGCGGCAATGGGGCGGGAATGCCTAATCATTTAATTTTTCGTCCCGTGTACACGAGTTTCACTGCATTTGGCGAAGAAGCGTTGTTCAGGGGTTATTTGTACCCAGCATTCACTGGTCTGTTCCATTCAAAAATTGCAAGCGCCGCATTTACTTCTGTGCTTTTTGGTGTCGCCCATACTCAGTACAATATCCCTGAACAAGTGATCGTGGCGTTCTCGGGCATGCTTTTTTGTTTACAGCGGGAGCTGAATCAAGGGGACCTGAGACACGGTATATTCAATCACGCTTGGATTGATTTTTTCGGAGGATTAAATAATCCGGGAAATCGCTCGCCGAAATTTTTAGAGATTCCAAAAATTAACTTCCAGTTTATTTTCTAAAGAACAGTTGAATTTTTAGACTTATGAAGGAAAACACGTTTGAGCCTTTTACAAATACGCGCAAAAACTTTAACTATTTTAACCGGGAAATTAGTTGAAGCTGTTTGTAGCCAAGTTTAAAAGTGCTGAGCCAGTTTAAACGCTGGTCTAAACCTTCTCTGCTTTTCTAATAGGCAGTTCAGCGCGCGGAAGAAAAAAACCTTGCTTCAAAACCGCCGAATGAGGAAGGTTCAAAGCTCCAGGGATATGGCCACTTCTAACACCTACTCGGGGCTCTGGCGTGCTTCCTTTAAAACGTTCCTCCGGACGAGCATCTAAAATAATAGCGCTTTGGTTTTTGATTGCACTTTCGACCTGACTTCCTTGGCTAAATAATCCAAGCGGGTAGTCCGCCCTCTATAATACAGAAACTGCGTCATGGCTCATTTGCTTTTCAAATTGAACTTCGTCCGGCATCATGTGCGGTAGCAGGGAGCTATGATCTCTGACTTGTTCCAGATCAAAAATTTTGGCATTTGGAATATAAAGTCGTTTCGTAGTGCCAGCGTTTCCAAACGTGACCGGGCTAGCTGATTGCTCTCATACCATTTTGAACGATCATATTTCTGATCTGCTTTTCTGAAGAGCAATTCACTGAGACTCTGGGGCTAAATTTCAAAGTGTACGGAGATTCTAAGTAGGCGCACAAGAGTCTAAATTTTAAATTCTTAATCTTCAGTTCATATATTCTTTACAGAATCACGGAATGATCATGGACGTGAACCCAGCCATAAAGACAAACCAAAGAATTGCCCTAATTGTTCTCTTGAAAGGAGATCTGAATTTATGATTAAGTTAACCCCACTAATTTTGACGTTTGCATTATTAAGTAC
>CAIMNF010000274.1 GCA_903842755.1 Oligoflexia bacterium | reverse complement strand
GCAGCCGGCGCGGACGAGAAAAAATTCAAAGAATGTTTCGACGGAAAGAAATATGCTGACTTCGTTAAAAAAGACATGGAATACGGCGAAAAGCTTGGCGTTCGCTCTACTCCGACTTTCTTTATCAATGGTCAATTGTTGAGCGGCGCTCTTCCGATTGAGCAATTCTCAGAAGTGATTGACGAAGAATTAGAAGCAGCTAAATAAATCTGGCTACCCACGAATTTTGAAAAACCCCGCTAGAATTTCTGGCGGGGTTTTTTTATTTTTTCATGATAATCGTTGTACTTTTGCCCATCGATTATCACCCCACTCTCTCTTTCCGATGGCTTTTTTAGCCACACTCTCCTATCCTCAGCCCCATCATGTTGAAGTTTTTTTTATGGATCGTACTCATTTCGTTTGTTCCAAATTCTACTCACGCTGCCAGACTCTTGGAAGGCCCCTACCAAAGCCTGCCGAGCAGCTGGCAAAACCTGGAAAAATTTAATACCCCGCAAAAATCAAGTTTTGACGATGTACAAGTGTTTGCCCTCTGCACTGGCTATATTAGCATCAACGGCTCAGTGCCAAATCCAGACTTCGTGTGGCTCATTAAATCCCCCCGCGGTAATTATTTAGTCGATACGGGGTTGTCCGACCACGTAAGAAGTCGCGGATATTTTAGAGGGGTAAGCGCAGGCGTCTTCCGGAAAAAATTTACGATCTATAACTACCCCGAAAATCACCTTACTTTACAACTCAAAAAACTCGGTGTCGAACCTACTAGCCTCAACGGGATTCTACTTTCGCATGCCCACTTTGATCATATTGGGAATATAGAAGAGCTCTCCCAAGTTCCGGTGTTGATTACCGCTCAAGAATTTGCCCAAGTTTCTGGGGACGCCCAACTCCGAGGTTACATGAAAGGCACAAAAGAACTACTTTCGAACTCGCCGCTCGATCAAATTTCGATTCAAACTTTTGAAAGCCACGCCGTAAACGCGGAACTTACTCTACTCAGAACCGACCTTCACACCAAAGGTCACCAAATGGTGCTTTTAAAAACGAAGAACTTTTCCGTTCTTTTTACGGGCGATACTTCGGTGCCTAACTTAGAAAACGGCAGCCCAGTGCGCGCGTTTCTAGGTCATTTCGTAGACCTAAGCAAAACTATTCTTCTATACAATCACGATCAAGCGCTGAATATCTCTAATTAGGATTGGCGACAGCTTCTGCAGAGGCAGGAGCTTCTGGCGCAGGGGGTGCAGGAGCGGGCATTGCAGCACCATTTAGCCGCGAAATGGAAGCATTCAAAGTATCCAGATCGCTCAATTGGGCCGCGGTCGGTGCAACCTCAGGAGAAGCTGCTAAAAAGAGCTGATTGCCTGTTGCCTGATGTAAGTCCACAAACGCTTTAAAGTTTGAAGGTTGCCCTAGCGCACTGTTATTCGCAAAGCCTTCCAAAACGATCCCATCATCATAGCCCAAAACTTCGTAATGGGTTACAACAATATCCCCTTGTGAAAGTGCAACGCGCTGAT
>CAIMNF010000273.1 GCA_903842755.1 Oligoflexia bacterium | reverse complement strand
TGCTCACGCGAATATTGAACTTTCTAAAGGTGCCGAAAAATATAATCACAGGCTTGATGTATTTTGTGATTTTGCGAATCTTCTTTGTTCTCCGATTAGGATTGGAATTGAACAGATTTTAATGAAACCAAACAGCGAAGTACGGGTTTTCTTTCACCCCCTTCCTCGCCAAAAAGATCAAGCTTCGCATCGGGCGTCACTTGCTTCTATTTGCGCAGGCCAGATTCACCAATTCTGGAAGGCTTATGATTCATTTTTCAATTCTCAGGCAAAGCTCGTGAATGTTGAAAATCTTGATCCGCTCATTCATGAGTTATCATTTTCTAAACCGGATCAAGCCCAATATGAAAATTGCATGAAATCAGGTGAAGGACAAAAACTTCTAGACACTGAACTTGAACTTGCAAAAGAGAACGGATTCACTGAAGCCCCGGCATTGCTTCTCGATGGCGCAAAAATTAAATCAATCGATGCGGCTTTAGAAAAATTGAATCAAGGAAGATAAGGTTTCAGGGTATCTGATTCGCGAGAGAAGTCATCAATGATATTTAAAAATCGAAACCGTCTTTCTTGGGAAAGCATCTAAAACAAAATCCATGCTCCATCGCATGTTCGGTTTACAAGGTGTCGGCATCACTCGCCAAAAAAGGTTTCCGAATTCGATCATTAACGAGTTTGTGTGCGCGCTTCGTTGAAGGCGTTTAAACTCTAGCAATTTGTGAAAGTTTTTGCAGTAGGCCGACTCGCTCTTGTCTTGGTATCTCTATTGTTGCACGAGTCCCGATGCCCATTTTGGAGTGAAACTTTATTTTTCCTCTCAAAGAATTTACAACCTGAACTGCGTGGGTTAATCCCAATCCTCTGTCCTCCCCTTGCTTCGAAGTAATCTGCTCATAACCCAGCTTCTCAATTTGTTCTTCGCAAATCCCGCACCCATTGTCGATGACGGATAATGAGTAGAATCTATCTGAAGATGAAAGCACAACATTTACACTTCCGCCTGAGCTTCCGTAAGACTCGATGGCATTGTTCACTAAATTTGATAGCACCGTTCGGAACTGCCCATCCGTTACTTCTTGAGTTATACAGTGATTGGAAAGTGGGTAAATTGAGCAAGGAAGAGCTTCTTCAGCTTTTCAGATTCACGGAGAGCTATGTTTTCCGCCGTGCTCTTTGTGGGATACCTACTAGCTCAATGAACAAAACATTTGCAACACTGATAAATCGAGTTGATAAAACAAAATATTTTCGTAGCCTGCAGGCTGAGTTTTTGAAACTTACTACTTATCGAAGATTTCCAAATGATACTGAGACAAGGCAGAGCTTGATCCGGCGTGATGTTTACAATTCGCCTCGATGTGCCTATTTGCTTGAGCGTCTTGAGAACTTTTATCACCCTAAAGAACCAATTAAGGCTACTGATTATACAATTGAACATATTATGCCGCAAAATCTGTCGCAGGATTGGCAGATTATGCTTGGGTCAAACTGTGAACAAATTCACGAGTCCTATCTTCATACTCTCGGTAATTTGACACTCACTGGTTACAATAGTGAATTAAGTGACAGAGGTTTCATTGAAAAGAAAAATCTTAAAGAGGGCGGTTTCAAGAGTAGTCCACTCAGGATGAATCATTTTCTTGCTCAACAAGATAAATGGACTGAAGTGCAGATTTTAGAACGCTGTGAGGAATTGGGCGTGGGGATTTGTGACGTGTGGCCTTTTCCGGATGGGGCTGTTTTGAAAGAATTTGTTAAAAGTGAAGATAAGGCTGAAAAAGAGCTCTATGATTTAGACCACTATGCCCCATTGAGAGGTCCGATTTTAGAAATGTATAAATCTCTTGAAGAGGCAGTCATGGCTTTGAATCCAGACGTAAGACGAGAGTTTAAGAAACTGTACATTGCATTTAAGCAAGAGACCAATTTTGTAGATGTGATTCCTCAGGCGTCTTGTCTTGTGCTATCTGTAAATGTTTCACCTGAGACGCTCGAAGATCCTAAAGGCTGGTGTCGTGATGTAACCGGCCTTGGTCGTTGGGGAAATGGTGATATTGA
>CAIMNF010000272.1 GCA_903842755.1 Oligoflexia bacterium | reverse complement strand
CTACAAGGTTATACCCAGAAACCAGTGAATCAAAATTTGGATCTGGAATGCGCCAATTGATGCCGTAAATATCCACTAAAAATATTTCAGGATTCACTGGAACTTTAAAAATTTTATTTTTGTAAGTTATTTCACCTAACTCAAATCCATTAAAGCGCCAAAGCAAGGGGTGAGGCAAATGATGAAAACCCGACAAAAAATATGATCCTTCTGGTTTGAAGAAGAAAAAATCGATGCTGATACCTCGTCTTTTCTCTATAACCCCGAAGTTATATTGATTATTAGTGGAATTTAAACTCTTGGGATCTATCCAATAAAGGCCAGATTGTTGAAGTACCTGAAGTAATTTATCCCTTGAGCAGTCCCAGTTTAGACCGACATCCAGATCCTTATCGTGTGGCAACAACTCTGAATCTCGGTATATGCCAAGTAAAGTTCCGTATGCCAAAAAAAATGAGATTTGATTTCTCTCTAAAAGTGAATGCAATTCTAAAAGTACAATGGATGCATCTTGAACCTGCATCGGTTTTTGGGATAAAACATTCCTTTCAAGTGGTTTATTTTTTAACTGATCGAATTTCAACGCAATAGCTTTTTGAATTGATTCTAAAGAGATTGGTAATTCACCTAGTTCCTTAAATACATTCGAGCGGTTAGAGTAAGCTAATGCGTAATCAGGATTCAACTTAATTGCAGTATCATAATCAGCCAATGCCTTATCTAGCCTATTTAGCTCAAAATAAACAACCCCACGGTTAACGTACGCCTCATAAAAGTTATTGTTAATAGCGATAGCTTCATCGTAACTTTTCAAAGCAAATTCAAACTGACGCAACTCCTTTAGAACGTTACCCCTATTTGAGTAGGCTTCAAAATAATCAGATTTATATTGGATTGCTTTCTCATACGCGGCCAATGATTCAATTAATTTTTGTGATTCGTAAAGTACAACACCTAAGTTGGAATATGTCTGTGCATGAGTTGGGTCTAATCGCAGGGCATTTTCAAAACTTTGAACGGCTGACTCATAATCGGACTTCTTGTAAAAGGCTAATCCCAAATTAGTGTGTGCTGGCGCAAAAGTCAAATCCTGTGCTATGGCCGCTTGATAATCTTTGATCGCCTGGTCCCATAGCCCAAGCTTTTGATAAACATTTGCTCTATTAAAAAGTGCGCTTACATAGTTTTCTCTAAGCATTACTGCTTTTGTATATGATGCAATTGCCAACTCTAGATCACCGGGCTCACTCCTTTCTTCATAGGTTAGGCCAAGCCCAAGGTGAAGTTGAGCGGCATTGGGATGTATTGATATAGCTTGATTTAATGCATTCAACGCTTTTTCATACTCTTGTATGGAGCAGAAAATCGAATTTTTCGATAAATACGCATCAAGTAAAGAATCGTTTCTCTCAATTGCCTGATCAAAATATGCCAATGCAATATCAAACTCTTTACGTTGTTGGCTCACCGAACCAGCGCAGTAGTATGCCTCTGCAAATTGAGAATCTAGATTAATCGCTTCCTTATATACTGTAAAAGCATCTTCTAATCGGTCTAACCTTTCTAAAGTACGCCCTAAATTTAAATAAAAAACAGGATTAGCAGGATAAATACTTATCGCTTGTTTCAAAAATTCAAGGGACTGAGAAAAATGACCCCGTTGATACTGAACCAGTCCGAGAAAATTCAAAGCATCAAAGTTACGAGAGTTAGACTCTAAAACCTGTAGGTAGATTTTCTCAGCCTTTTCTAGATCCCCGCTTTGGTGATGTGCAATAGCCTCATCTAGCAGATTCGATTCAAAATTAGACGCTTGTGGGGTTGTGATTTTTCTCTCCTGAGGGTTATCTAATTTTTTAT
>CAIMNF010000271.1 GCA_903842755.1 Oligoflexia bacterium | reverse complement strand
TTGTAATCGAACGTTTTCCTAAAAAGATGACTAGAATTTTAGATCTCTTTGAAATTTCCGTATATAAATTTACCTTATAAAAAGCGGGCAGGTGAGTTATGATAATGAGATCATACATAAAAGTGCCTAGATCCTTCTCAAAAAAACTTTCAGCATATATTTCAAAAGAGTCCATGCATGAATCATTTTGAGCACAACTGGGTTTGCTACATTGTTTTTTCGCTTTATTTGGTCATATTCTAGAAAAACCTCGAGATGACGTCCTTGTCCAACGCCATCTGCCCGCCAGTTAGCAATGATATCGTGAATAACGTGAACTTTAGGAAAGTTACGATATGCACGTAAGAGGTGTTCATAGTCCATCGCAAATTTTAGCGAAAGATCAAAAAGACCGTAGCGTTCAAAAAAATTAATATGGGTGAAAAGTCCTTGGTGGGGGATGCTAAGTTTAAACAACAGGGATTCTTTAGAGAATCGAATTTTCGGACTTTGGTACAGTTCTAAGCCATTTTCGGTAATGCGCCTGATTCTGCCGCTTAGCAGCAGAGTTTCGGCCGAGAGAGAATTTCGCATTATTTTGGAAATGGAATCTTTGGAGGTGAACCCGTCGCCATCGCCTTGAAAATTAAGGTATGCTCCTGCGGATAAAATTATACCTTTGTTGAAAGCGTCGCTAATTCCGCGATCTTTCTCCGAAATCCAGTAGTCTATTTCACCAGAATATCTTTCCAAAATAGAAACGGTACCATCCGTCGAGCCACCGTCGATAACAAGGTACTCAAAATTTGGATAATCTTGTTGCAGAATACTTTGGATTGTATTTTCTAAGTGGGAAATCCCGTTAAAAACGGCAGTGATGACCGTAACTAACGGTAAGTTAGGCTTGCTTGTTTTTAGTATTCCGCGAGTCCTTAGACCACCCTCCGCTACGCGTTGCGATGTTGCTGGGAGAGTAGAAACTCGGTTAAGTTTGTCGTTCATTGGTTCTACCTAAACAACTCATAAAAAGTATAGCCGTCCAATTCCCATAATTGTGTTGCTTTTTTTTGTTCAACTAATTTTGCCATCGCTTGTTTAGAATCATTTCCACAAAACTTTGCTACAAGGATGTAACCAATTTCTGCGGGCCATTCTTCCATTGGGGTAACATACGAATTACAATAGAAATTAAAGTTGAACCTTCCAACCTCGGGAACAAATTGGAGGATGCCGTAATGCGTACCTATTTTTGCTTTAAGACCATTTGCTCGGAAATATGTGACCACGGCTCGATTAACCGGGCCGTTTTCGATGTCATAAGCTTGTTCAGTTTGCCGTTGAATGAGCGACGCATCTGAAATTTTATACTGTGCAAAGGCCAAAACTAAAAGCACAGTCGTTAGAAAATATTTCGCGGAAAATTGTATGGATTGAAAAAAATTGAAGACTTTTGGGTTTCGATTCAACTTATTCAACCAAATAATTGGCAGGAGATTAGCGATTTTCTCTAAACCACTTGCGAGAACAAGTGAGATCGGACCCGCCGCATATGCAAAATTTCTAGTGTCATAAGAGTTCGCAGTCGCCCATATTAAAAATTGGACTAGAGCAATAATTGCGATCATCATAAAAAGTCGACTTCTGGTCATGCCCGAGATAAAAACAATTACTACCCCTGTAATTGCCGCGCCACGAATTAAGAGGTGGTGTTTCGAGTTACAGATA
>CAIMNF010000270.1 GCA_903842755.1 Oligoflexia bacterium | reverse complement strand
TTAAATTAAAATGATTTAACGTGCCCCGGATGAACGGTGCACGCAAAGTGTTCGCAGGGATCTTGGTCGCATTCACCATACAGTTCGGAGGAGGTTGTTCGGCGTGGGCCATGACGCCTTTTTCGCTCACCGCAAAAAATGCAGACCTTTCAAAATTAAACGCGGTAAAAGACTGCCTTGATTTTACTTTTTGCCGACTGACCACCACCCATTTAACGCAATTGGGGAACGAGTATATTTACGAGCTGCGAACCACGGCCGAAAGTGGCGCCGAGTTGGATAACGCAATTAATCGATGTGTGTTTGAAACCATGGACACGCAAATTAAGATTGTGGATTTATCAACCCATCTTGAAGTCACTAGACACATGGTTGCAGGACATCGGCCCGATTTTGAACAAATGCACCCCAACCTTTATGCGCCCGATTTTACAGAAGCCCAAAAAAACCAACATTACCAGCATGTAAAAATGCTTCTAGCCGAAAATAAATATCAGGAAGCTTTAGAGTACGACGTCAAAATTCTTGGTCTTCAAACCTATGGATATACGATCCACCCAGACCCAAAAATGAAAGACTATATGATCACCGATCACAGCAAAAAAGACATCGCTGTTGGAACCGCATTTTTTGAAGAACCCTGCGATTTATTGCGTGGCGTTCGCCATGAGTTTGAACACGTTTATCAAGCAGCACGAACTCGGGAATGTATTGCCGAAGGCGGAATCGTTTCCTTGAACGATCACAATTATCGTGAGCGCTCAGCCCATCTAGATGATTTGGCGAATTTGGACCGGATGTGTCCGATTCAAGCAGACCTTGCTCGTCAGCGTGCCAGCATCACGAAGAGAGCATTAACTCAGTACTTTAGTAAAGATCCAACGGCAATTCCGAACAGGCCGGACCTGTAGGCCCGTTCGCATTCGATTTCACTTTTAGCGCTACTTTAGAATTAAAATTGATACCTTATTAATCATTTCTGCTTTTATTATTTATGTCTCTTGTACGCTGTGTAGCCAACTCCCTACAGTCAAAGCCCGCACTTCGACCTAACTTTTTTGGTAACTGTGGCCAAATCGCTTTAAATTCTCGTTTAAGCCCTGTGGTTTGCAGGCACACACTATGCGGACTGAAATTGATTCAGAAGTTCGAATCCAATCCTTTATTGGACATTCAGTTAACATAATATCCCTTATCGGCTTATTTGGTATCTGAAAGAAGTAATTTAAATATTTAGAGATTCCGTAGACATCGCTAAAAAACCGGCTGCTCCGCCTGCTCTTGCTTTTTGACATTTGTTTGACTGAGCTTTTTTACTGCTGCATTTCCCATTTGATTTGCCCAAGCTGTGCCTTGCTTTGAAGATTCGTTACTTGCATCGACAATGTCTTTCGGAGTAATTGATCCTGACTTAAGTGTGATCAACCATTTGGTTCCGGAAAAATCATTTAACGCTTTTCCATCGAACAAAACCGCGTACTGCACTCCAAAAACAATCGCTTTCGAATCCCGAGTTAAGGTTTTATTTTGCTCTAAAATAGAATCGATTTGATCAGGGGCCGCTAAGGTGAGATCGATTTTGCCTTCTTTAAGATTTAAACTGTGCTGGATTCTTTGTAAGTCGTCTTCCGTGCCATTCATGACCACGGCTAGTTCGAACTTTTGCACCTTTAACACCTTAGTCTTCGTTGTCGCAGTCGGAGCTACCGTTTGCGCCACCACGGATAGGCCAGTAAAAAAACTAAATAAAACGAAATTCATCGAGAGCAAGGTTTTCATGACATATATTTACACTTTAAATAAATAAAAACAACAATTCAATGTTAGGCGGCGGCGAGTAATTTGTACCCGAGTCCGTAAATGGTCTGAAATTCACCATTAAATGCAACGATTTTTTTCCGGAGCGCGGTGACATGGGCATCAATCAAGCGTTCTTTTTTGCGTGCGTCTTCCCACACAAATTTTAAAATGTCTTTGCGGCTAATGGCATGGCCTGGTTTTTCCATTAACAATTTTAAAATCCCGAACTCGACTGGGCTCAGCACCACTACGGACTGATTTATTTTCACCTCGTGTGTGGAAACGTTCATGGTCAAATTGCCTACAGCAAAAACGACATCTTCATTGTCGGAAACCAAAGCTAATTTGGAGCGTTGGTACTTATTGTTCAGCCTGGCGATTAATTCTTCGAACTCAAATGGCTTCGAAATAAAATCATCCGCCCCCAAATTGAATGCATGAATTCGGTCTTGAGGAGTATTGGAAGCGGTTAAAAATAAGATGGGAACGCGCTGATTTTCTTTTTGCTGCCGCAGCTCTTTACATGCGGCGAACCCGTCCATTTCAGGCATCATCACATCCATTAAGATTAAGTCCGGGTGGTGCGAATTCGCAACCTCTAGCGCTTTAACGCCATTTTCAGCCTCGACAATGGAATACAAATCCTCCAAATATTCGCTGAGAGTCGTTCTTAGCTCCCTCTCGTCTTCGACGATTAATAACTTTGGCTTTGTTCTCATGATTAATCCTTCTCGCTCTTTTCGGGTAAATCTTCTAATTGATCTTCTACTTCGGCAGCGTCCGGTAAATTCAGCATTTTTTTAATCATGACTTTAATACAATCTTTTAACCAAACGCTATCTTCTTGGGATAGCGCGATAATTTTAAAGCCCGCTTGATTGCCGGGATAGGTAGATACCAGTTGCACACCAATCGGAATTTCTCGATTGAGCAGTACCAAGGTCGCATCCTTCAGGCGAATACCATTGGTCAGCACTTGCAGGTCCTCATTTTCAATTTTAATTCGTAATCCCTCGCGGCTTAAATCCTTCAAGCGCCGAACTTTTAACCCCGTCGGAGTTTGAAAGCGCAGCTCACCCACCAAATTTTCAGGAAGCGGCACACGGATAAATTTGCGGCGATGCATTTTTAAAAATCTTCCCGGAAATCTAAAGGCAAAACTTTTATTTTGAGTATTCGAAATCACTTCGGTTCGAGTGCTAATAAACATCAGTTTAAATTGGAGCAGCGTAATCGTTACGTAAGCTTCTGTACGGTTGTATTTGGATAAATAATCTAACAACTGCCGTAGCCGTGGTGTAATCGGCTCATCCACTTTTGCAATAATTCCATCGTCCCGATTTTGCGAAACATAAAATTGGAATTTTACTTCTTTATTTTCTCCAGCAAAAAGGATTGAGCCCTTCGGTTTTGAATTTAAGATCTCATAATGAATTAAATTCATTTGATAGTCATCGGTAATTTCCGTCACTCCTTCTGGAATTTGAAAATGTGCTAAAACCCTCATGATGAATTACCTTTTCATTTTTTCTGCTAAAGCGTTGTAAGATTCCGCAAGTTCTGGAAAAAAATCGCCCTTCCGAAATTGAATCGGGCGGAGTTCCACAGGTTCGCGATCTTGCATGGACAAAAACTCACGCTGCATTCGGTAAATTGGTCCAGCGATTTTATGGGATACAATCAACCCACCTACCAATAAAATGGTGCCCACGACCAAGGCCAAAGCTACTAAAACCCGTACAAACGTAAGTTCCTGCATTTTGATAAACTGAAAATAAATATGATCGGCAGGCAAACCCGCTTGTTGACCCATGATCGAAAATTCATGGAAGCCAAAACTAAATAACCCGTAAACCGCCAAAAGAATGACCAGCGCAATTGCCGACGTATACCCGATTAAAGTCCATTGAAATCGTGGATTAATTAGAAGCGAGGTTTTCGTCCTTGCGTACTTGCTCATAGAATCATTTTCTATTGATTCAGAGTAAAAAACAATAGGCAAGTCAGAAACTTATTGTCGGGCTGACCCGAGGGGTTCATTGTGAACTTTTTGCATTTAAATACCGAAAATTACTACCCAATACCCCTAGGCCTTATGCTAGTCTGTCCCAATGTCAACCGTACCCCAAGCGTCTTTATTTCACTCCCACTTAAGCGTTTTTGACGGTGGGGTGGGCACAGAATTATACGAGCGTGGCTTTTATATTAATCGGCCTTTTGAGGAGCTGAACACCACCCATTCGCGGGACGTAATCGGAGTGCATCGCAGCTATATTGACTCGGGCGCCCATTTCATCACCACGAACACATTCTCACTCCCCTCGCCTCAATTAGAAAAATTTGACATTGTCCATCGCCAAGCAGAACTGCTCCAAGCTGCAATCAAAAATGCGCGCACAGCGGTGAAAGAGGCCGCAACATCGGACCCTTCTATAGGGAACGTTAAAGTTGCGCTTTCGTTCGGTCCAATGGGCGTGCTGATCGAACCCTTGGGGCGGACCTCAAAAGAAGAAGTCATTCGTGAATACGAAAACTTAGCAAGCGCTGCACTCGCCCTTAAAGATGCGGACCACACGTTTGATCTCTATACCTTGGAAACCTTTTCAAATATCGACGAATTGGACTGCGCGATTCAAGGAATTCGAAACAAAGACCCGAACCACCCCATCATGGCATCGATCACGTGTCGAAGTTCGGAACTTTCTTTGATTCAGCTTTTTGCCCAAAAAATTGGGGGTCGGAGCGACGTTCAAGCCCTTGGAATGAACTGTTCCGAAGGGCCGCATGAACTTCTTCAAGCCTTAAAAATTTTAAAACCTCTGACGGTTTTGCCGATCATCATTCAACCTAATGCGGGAATTCCACGAAATATTAACGGGCGTTACTTTTACATGACTAGCCCGGATTACTTGGCCAAATTTGCAAAGCGGTTTGTGGAGGCAGGAGCACAAGGTGTAGGGGGTTGCTGTGGTACAGGGCCCGATCATATCCGCGCCATTGCTCAAGCCATTAAAATGATGGACGCAAAATCGCTTTCGCCTGTGGCCGCCCGCTTTGGGTCAATCACCGCAGACGATTCTCCGGGGATTGAATCTTCCGGCATTCACCACCACAATCGTTTCAAAAAAGAATCGCTGCAAAAAAGATCGCGCTCGCTCATCCTGAAGCAATTTGCCGAAAATAAAAAAGTAATCACCGTCGAACTTACTTCGCCGAAAGGTACGGATTTAACGAAATTTTTGGCAAGTTTAGGAAAACTAAAAGAAGCGGGCGTGACGTTTGTCAATGTTCCAGACGGAGCGCGCGCAAGCACGCGGGTGAGCTCACTCCATTTGGCTGCGTACGTTCAATCGAAACCGGAGCTCGGGATTACGGTCATTCCCCACCTCACTGCCCGCGATCGGAACTTAATTGCCTTGCAGGCCGATTTATTGGGTGCGTCCATAAATCAAGTCCATGATCTTTTGTTGATTACGGGCGATCCGCCAAAATTAGGATCGAATAAAGACACGACTGCCGTTTTTGACATCGACTCGATTGGACTGACTTACTTAACGAATCGATTAAATCACGGCTATAGTGCGAACGGCGATGAGTTAGGAAGTGGAACCGAGTTCGCAATCGGTGTGGCCAGTAATCCGACCGCAATTAATCAGGAGCTAGAAATCAAGCGCTGGCAATATAAAGTGGAGTCTGGTGCCGACTTTGCAATCACCCAACCGATTTACGAAGCGAAAACTTTTCGGGCGTGGAAACAAAAAATTGGCTCGAACTATCGGCCGCATATTGTCGGCATTTGGCCCTTTGTGAGCTATAAAAATGCCGAATTTATGGCGCACGAAGTCCCAGGCGTTTTTGTGCCGCAATGGGCACTCGAACAAATGAGTGAAGTTCAACATGATCCCGCAGCTTCGGTTAAAAAGGGCGTAGAAATCGCGGTAAAATTGATGAATGAAATTTGGAATGACTGCGAAGGGTTTGCAATCAGTGCGCCGCTCGGGCGCGTAGAGGTCGTGTTGGAGGTGTTAAAGTGTCTTCCCAAGAAATGAGCCGTGAGTTTGAAAGAGCCCTCTCGGAACGGATTTTAATCATCGACGGGGCCATGGGCTCGATGGTGCAACAGTACAAACTCACGGAAACGGATTACCGCGGAGAGCGTTTTAAAAATCACCCGAAAGATTTAAAAGGCAATAACGATCTTTTAGTTTTAACAAAACCTTCCGTCATTAAAGAAATTCATAAAAATTATTTAATGGCAGGCGCAGACTTAATCGAAACCGATACCTTCAATGCGACCCAAATTTCTATGGCGGATTATGGCTTAGAATCGCTTGCGTTTGAAATCAACGTGGCGGCAGCACGCCTAGCGAAAGAAGCCTGTATTGAAGTCATGGCGGAGCAGCCCGGCCGTAAGTGTTTCGTTGCGGGCGCGGTAGGCCCGACCAATAAGACGTTGACCTTATCCCCCGACGTCAATCGGCCTGAATACCGAAGCACGACGTTTGATGAGGTCAAGAAAGCCTATTACGAACAAATCGATGGACTCGTTCAAGGCGGCTCCGACGTTCTTTTGTTTGAAACCACGTTTGATACGCTCAATTTAAAAGCAGCAATTGTGGCTTATGAAGATTACTGCGAGACCTATCCCGAGCGACGACTCCCCTTGATGCTTTCGGTAACGATCACGGATCAATCGGGACGGACGCTTTCAGGGCAAACGATTGAGGCGTTTTGGCATTCTGTAAAACATGCCCGCCCCATTAGCGTAGGCCTAAATTGCGCGCTCGGCGCAAAGGACATGCGCCCCTATGTCCAGACACTTTCAAAAATTGCCGACTGCGCAGTCAGCTGTTACCCAAACGCGGGATTGCCAAATCCCCTTGCACCAACGGGTTACGACGAAACTCCCGAAATGCTCTCTGCGCAACTGAAAATTTATGCGCAGGAAGGATTACTGAATGTCATCGGTGGCTGTTGTGGGACGACTCCCGCCCATATTGCGGCTGTTGCAAAAGCGGTAAAAGGCATTGCTCCTAGAAAAGTTCCTGCCAAGAGCGAAAGCAAAAAAGGAGCGACTCCGTCAGCAGAAAGCCCCACCGAAGCCCAAGGCGAGCTTGTCCTCAGTGGTCTTGAAGCATTTACCCATCTTCCGGGAACTTTTGTGATGATTGGCGAGCGAACGAATGTGATGGGATCGCCAAAATTTGCCGAACTGATTCAAAAAAAGCAGTGGGAAGCCGCTACGCAAATTGCCAAGCAACAAGTGGAAAACGGCGCAAATATTTTAGACGTGTGCTTTGACGCCGCCCTGTTAGAAGGCGAAGCCACCATGACCACCTTCCTGAATATGCTTGCCAGTGATCCTGATATTTCTAAAGTACCGATCATGGTCGATAGCTCAAAATGGAGCGTGATTGAAGCAGGCCTAAAGTGCATTCAAGGCAAGGGGGTCGTCAATTCGATTAGCTTAAAAGAAGGCGAAGCGAAATTCTTAGAGCAAGCCCGAACGATTCAAAAGTACGGTGCAGCCGTCGTCGTCATGGCCTTTGATGAACAGGGCCAAGCAGCGACGTTTGAAGAAAAAGTGCGCATCTGCAAACGGTCCTATGATTTACTCACTCAAAAAATTAATTTTAATCCGAATGACATCATCTTTGATGCAAATGTGTTAACCGTTGCAACGGGAATGGACGAACACAATTCCTACGCCTTAGATTTTATTCGCGCCGTAAAGGAAATTAAACGGCAATGCCCTGGGGCCCGCACGAGTGGCGGGATCTCAAACGTTTCGTTTTCGTTCCGGGGAAATAATCCTGTCCGGGAGGCCATGCACAGTGTTTTCTTGTACCACGCCATTCAGTCCGGGCTCGATATGGCGATTGTCAATGCCGGGATGGTGGCTGTTTATGACGATATCGAACCCAAGCTAAAAGCCTGCGTGGAAGCGGTCATATTAAATCAACCCTCCACGGGCCCGCTCTCGCCCACCGAGGCGCTCATTGCCTACGCGGACGAAATGAAAGCGGCTCGCGAGCAAGCAAAGGCCGGCGGCACGGAAGCAATTACCAAAAAAGTACTCGATTGGCGCGCCCCTGGAACTTCGATTGAAAAGCGCATCGAACATTCGCTAGTCCATGGAAACGCAGACTTTATTGACCAAGACACAGAAGAGGCGCGCCAGAAATACGGCACTCCCTTAAGAGTGATTGAAGGCCCACTGATGGATGGCATGAAAGTGGTCGGCGAATTATTTGGCGCCGGGAAAATGTTTTTGCCTCAAGTGGTGAAAAGCGCCCGAGTGATGAAGAAATCCGTCGCCTACCTAACCCCATTCATGGACGAAGAAGCCAAGAAAAACCCTTCTGCACAAACGCAAGGCGTGTTTGTGATCGCCACCGTAAAAGGCGATGTTCACGACATTGGCAAAAATATTGTGGGCGTGGTTTTAGGGTGTAACGGCTATAAAGTGATTGATTTAGGAGTCATGGTCAAATGCCAGGACATTATTGCGGCAGTGAAAGAACATCGCGCGGACTTTGTGGGCTTAAGCGGCCTCATTACCCCCTCGCTTGACGAAATGATCTACAACGCCAAAGAATTTACTCGGGAAGGGATTAAAATCCCACTCCTCATTGGGGGGGCCACTACTTCTGCGGCTCACACGGCGATTAAAATTGCTTCGCATTATAACGGGGATTCAGAAGATTCCGCTGTCGTGCAAGTGGGTGACGCGTCGCTCGTGGTCGAAGTTTGCACGCGCTTAAAGAGCCCCGACCTACGCAAAACTTACATTTCAGAATTGCGAACAACGCAAGAGCGGCTGCGCGTGAACTTCGAGCGCTCGCGCCAAAACGAAACGCTGCTTTCGTTGGCGGAAACGCGCAAATCAAAATACAAACTTAAAAATCCGCAACCCATGATCCGTGCGCCGTTTATTGGAACGCGTGTGATCGACTCCATCCCTTTAAAAAAAGTAGCCGAATACATTGATTGGTCCCCCTTCTTTTGGAGCTGGGAACTGAAAGGAATTTACCCAAAGATATTTGAGCACCCTAAGCACGGCGAACAAGCGAAGACTCTTTTTGAGGACGCTCAAAAATTACTTCAGCAGATCATTACAGAAAACCGCTTTACGCTTCGGGCAGCTTATGGCTATTTTCCCGCGCAATCTGAAGACGAAGAGGTCATCCTGTATGCCGATTCCGCGTGCACGAAACCCACGACCCGATTTCATTTTTTACGCCAGCAAAAACAAAAAGTGGGTGAACCGATTTATTATTCGCTTGCCGATTTTATAGCCCCAGCAGACTCAAAGTGCCCGGATATTTTGGGCGGCTTTTGCGTTACCGCTGGAGCCTCCGTTGAAGCTTTTGCACAAACGTTTAAAGCAGAGCACGACGATTATTCATCAATTATCGTAAAGGCTTTGGGCGACCGCTTTGCGGAAGCGACGGCCGAATGGCTGCATGCGGTTGTTCGTAAGGAAGTTGGAATTCAAGAAGCGCTTACGCCTGCACAGCTCATTCAAGAGGAATATCAAGGCATTCGCCCTGCCTTAGGCTACCCTGCTTGCCCGGACCATTCCGAAAAACTTACGCTTTGGAAATTGCTCAATCCCGATGAAAAGATTGGTGTAACCTTAACCGAAAGCTTTGCCATGAATCCGCCCTCCAGCGTTTCGGGATTGTACTTTTTTTCGCCCGAAGCAAAATATTTTAATGTGGGAACCATTAACGACGAACAACTGGCCGACTATGCCAAACGCAAAGCCATTCCAGTAGATTTGGCGCGCGAGCGCCTTTCACCCCATTTATAAGCCCCCTTGCAGAGGAAAAATGAATGAGCCAAGACCCAAGCCAACTTCATCAAAAAATAATGCACGCCTTTCAAAACTGCGGCGCAAAGCCCTACTTTTTAGAACGAGCGAAAACCCTCACTCCGGCACAGGTAGCCAGTTTTATTGAATCGGTCGATGAGTCGCAATATTCGCTGAACGAGTGGTGCCAGGCGTTGCTGGAATTTGAAACCTGGGCCGAACAAAATCACCGAAGCTTAAAGTTGCCCGCGCAAATCGAATACCTAACGTGTTGCGTGCAGGGAACGCAGAACGAAGGGCGGCTGCTGAGTTTGAGCATTGTGTTGGATCAATACTTGAAAAGTTACGGTGTTGCTTAATAACTGCCCCCCCACAGTGCTGAAAAAATCAAAAAAATCTCTTTTTTTCCCGTAATGTTTGGCGACCTTCACAATACAGCCCAGCGCACTAGAGGCCTTTTCCTGAAAGTAACCGAAAAAAGACCACATTCCTTACTTCAACTTCAGCAGTGTGAGGGGGCAGTTGAAAAAATATTCAACGCTCCCGCTGCAACACGGAAAACATTTTCTCTTCATCCATCACATACCCCACCGGCTCCAAAATCTTACACCCAATACCAGCCTTTTCTAACCCCGCCTTTACCGCAGGCGCATGCAAGCCACCCCACACGGCTACCGTAAGCGGGACACTGGCCGGAATGCTCCCTTGCTTTTGCGTCCCAATAATCGTATCTACCAAAACCTGGCTGCGTTGGTCATTCAGCTCGCGTGCTTTGCTTAAATCGGCCTTAAGCGCGCGGTCCAATGCTGCTTCCGCCTGAACACGGTCGGTACTAGCGGCTAAGTGATAACTTTCGATGACTCCGTCTAGATAAATTTTCAAGCGTTCTGGGCGATCTTTAAATTCTTCTAACCGTGAATAATAAGCGGCATCCGCCCGAACATCAGAAAGTGCACTTTGACTTTTTTGAATCAATGCTTCTTGGTCGCTGCATTGAACTTTTATTTTAGCGCCCAAAAACGCTTTTAATTTCAGCAATACATGGGTCATGATTTTTTCGTAGTGGGGCTTGTGGCTCTCTTTTTTCAGCTCTTGGATGGTCCACCCGTTAAAGCTAAAAGTAAACGCATCGTCGATTGGCGTTTTTGTATTGCAGCCCTCGGCAAGGAATTCAACGTTTGGGTTTTGCTTTGCCCAGGCTACCAACTGTTGATAAATGGCCAATTGATTTTGGTATTGCGGAAGCTGGGTGGGTGCCTGCACTTTGGTTTGAGAGGGCGGTAAATGCCACTGCTTAATCAAATAAACCATCCGCTGGGGAGATGGCCCCGACTGACAAGTGGCCACCTCTTTTAAAAATTTGGGGTTGATCGGCAACACTGGATGGGGAGTTGGGACTTGCGCTAAAGCGGCCGTAGGCAGTCCAAACAGCAGTTCTAGCAGCAGGGGAGAGAGTATACCGGACGATAAAAGACCAATGCCGATGCAACGGCTAAAACCGAAGTAACGGGTAAAGCTGAGCCGACAGGCAAAGCCAAAAAGAAGGTTCACTCTATTCTCCAGCCGACGTTCCAATGTCTCGCGGATCGGCAACTCCCACGAGTCCGTTTTCATCACGGCCCACGGCCATCACATTTGCTTCACGGGGAGTAGTGCGTTTGACTTTATACCCAAGCTTGGTCATTCCTTTGAATAACGAATTGGATGCAAAGTTTTCGATGTCGATCTCGTCAGGCATCCACGGCTCGTGAATCATCGGTGCCGCAATTGACGTATACAAATCCTTATGAAATGCAAGTTGGCTCAGCACCACTTGGGCAATGGCCGAAATAATATGCGATCCACCTTCTGCCCCAAGCGCAAGGATCGGCATTCCCTCTTTAAATACAATGACCGGCGCCATGCTTGAATAAGGCGTCTTCTTGGGGCCAAGACCACGCGGCCCAAAATCGTCCATGGAATTATTCATGACCACACCCGTACCCTCACCCACCATTTTAGAGCCAAAAAAACCGTTTAAGGTTTGGGTGGTCACCACCACATTTCCTTGTTCGTCCATCAAACTCAGATGAGTCGTGTGATTGGGCTCGGTGGGCGTAGCGGTGGGCACAACGGCAACACTGCCCCCTGGAATGACCTCACTGGCCTTTCTTGCCCGATCTGCAGTGAATTGCGCGCGAAGTTTTTCCAGATACTTCGGATCTAAAAGCGCTTGGACCGAGATCGCTTCAAGATTAGGCTCGCTTAAATTTTTGGAGCGATCTGCAAACGCTTGTTGCATGGCTTGGGCAATCAGATTGACCGAATCTATCGTCAAAAACCCAAGCTTTTCCAAAGGATCTTTTTCCAAAAGCTTTAATATTTGGAGAATAGC
>CAIMNF010000269.1 GCA_903842755.1 Oligoflexia bacterium | reverse complement strand
GTGGTCTTAACGGATTCGAAATCTTCTCCGCTCCGTTTAGGCGTAACCGGGGTTTCATTGGCGCACGCCGGGTTCGAAGGAACGCAGAGCAAAGTCGGGGTCCACGATTTATTCGGTAAGCCGTTAAAGTTCACGCGGGTGAATAGTGCGGACTCCGTTGCGGCGGCGGCGGTTTTTTGTATGGGGGAAGCAAGCGAGTCGACCCCCCTAGCATTGTTAGCAGTACCCGTTCAATTTACCGAAATGGATCAGCGAGCGGAAGTTGCGGTCCCTTATTTGGATGATTTATACACACCGCTTTATCAGGCTGTTTTGAAGAACGGGAAATCCTAAATTCGTTTTAATTTAGGGCTGAGTTGGAACCCAAAGCGTTTGTGCAGTCCCATTGAAAATCACTAAACCAAAGGATTTTAAAAACGAGGCCCCTAATTGTGCGGCGGGAATTTCCCAGGTCCCAATACCTTCGCAGGGTTCCGCTTCGGGCGAGACTTCTTTTAAAAAATAAATCGCTTGATCAAAGGACCGCGCCACCCGGCCGTCTTGTGCGATCCAATCCAGAGTTTGTCCTTGAACCAAGCGGTAGGCCGTCATGGTGGTATAGGCGTTTGGAACGCAAGTGGTCAGTTTGGTGACTGGAATTTCATCCGCGCGAACCAACAGGGGTGCGCTTTGATTGATGGCGTTCAACAGAGCCGTATTGATATTTACCGAAAAGGGGTAAACACGATCACTAAACCCTGTATCCATCTGCGCAACCGCAGGAACTCCGGCAATCCGAATGGGAAGAGTAGGAATATTGGGAACAGTGAGCTGTAAGGGGTTCGGGGTCGAAGGTTTAATATGCTCCAATGGGAAAAGCGGTTGGGTCTTGGGATCCCCCACAAAATAACCCGTCGTGGTGAGTGGTACAAATCCCGCTGCGCGTAGGGTAGAGTCCGCACAAAACTGCGCAGGCGAAGATTGATAAAGTTGATGGTGAATCGCATCCAGAGTGTAAACGTCTTGCGCAAGAACATTGGTCCCGACGATACCCACTTGATCTACAGATAGTTTGAATTGTGAAAAATCACTCCAACTAAATTCAGGAAAGGGCATTGGAGCAAAAAACCAAAGGGCCTGGGGATCAATAGATTTTCCGTCCGCATCTTTGGGGGATCGATCAGGGTCGAGGTGTGAGAGGTTGCTCCCAAAATCAACCAGGAACCATCCCGTTTGGACGGAGCCGCTTGGGAAACGGAAAGGCAAATTCACAAAAGGGGTGTCTTCCGTGACTGCTAGGCTCAGGGATTGACCTATGCATGAGGTGAGTGGAGCACCCACTCCAGCAAAAGCACTAACATTGAACGAAAAAGCGAATAAGCCCAGAAGACCATTAAGTTTATAGTTCATGGATGACCGCGTTCCTCCCCCGCTCCGTTAAACTAAAATGGTTAATACGGTTTGTAAATGGGTGTTTTGAGGCGCAAACTACGACCGCGTTAAAGTTTTGCCAAAAGATTGCCGATAGAGCTTTGAGGGCTAACTCCATGAACTATAGACTGTTAAGACGATTTAAAAAAGCATTTCGGTACCGGTATCCAGCTACGGCCGTTGTGGCGGTTCTCTTTTTATTGGTTTTGTTCCAAAATGGAACCTGTGTTGAAGGAACTACATCCGTAGGTACAATGGGTACGAACTTAGGAGCTGCGACCGGTACGGCTACGGGGTCCGCTATTAGTTCCGGAACAAGTTCAAACTCTCCTTCGCTTACTTTGTCGATTAGTCCGAACAATACAGTGAGTTTTAATGGCCAAGTTTCGGTCATCGCCGAGAATGGAAGTGGTAATTACTCGTATAGCTTAAGCCCTGGATGCTTTTTAAGCGTACTTTCCGGAAATGCGACAGCTACGACGGGTGCAATGGTGTATCAGTATACAACATCGATGGTTGCTCCAGGTACCGTATGTACCGTTACCGTTACAGATATCGCAAATCCGGCGCTGCAAGCCAGTGGTGCGATGATTGCGGGTAGTGACGGAATTTCATCAATGGTACTTAATGTGTCTTCAACCAACTTGGGTCCAAATAGTAGCGTCACCTTGACGGTTGCAGGGGGTGAGCCTCCGTACACGTATGCGGTATTAAATCAAGGCGTGGGTGGGTTAAGTCCGATTGGCGTTTCAGGCAATTCAACCCCGAGCCCCGCAATCGCGTCGACTACTGCTACTTCCGTTTTATATTTTTCTCCAACCAAAAACGCAAACGCTAGCGTACAAATCCAAGTGACGGATAGTAGTGGCGTTCATGGCCTTACCGCCCAAACCGCGAGCACCACTCTAACCATTACTAAACTTTCACCGCCGAGCACCCAGTTAAATGCTCCGCCTATTGAGGTTTGTGTAGATAAAGATCTAATCATTGCTTATTCAAATATAAATGGTTATATCAGCGGCAATTCCTATTTTAATGACCCTAGTACTAACGCTCCCACGTTTACCTTCTTAGGAACACAAGGGGGTGGTAATAATGTTGGTGCGAATTGTAACGGTCAAGCAGCAAAAAACGCGATTCAACAAATCGCTTTGAGTAATTTTCAGACGGATGCGCCCTATCCATATGCTTACGTGGGCACATTGAGCGCAACGAATAACAGAGGGTCATTCGAAGTTACCTATTGTATTGATCCCAGCGATACAACCCAAGTTTATGTGTTGAATGCAGGCCCAAGTAGTGTCATTTCAAATAAATTTGATTTTACGAGGTATACCAGCATATTTAATGGGTTACCGGTGCAAGCGGCTGATGTCGTTAATTTAGACAATCCCTCTGGCTCCGGCAATTATTCAATCACAGTGTTAGGATCGTATAGCAACACTAAGCTCGATCAATCAGACTGCGCATCGTTCAAATCAAATAGCGCAGTCATGAGGCTTTATCAGCAACCATCCCTGTGATCGTTCGAATCTAATTCACTTCGTCGGGTACCGCACACCCCACACTCCAACCATGAAACTGGTCAATCAACTTCGACTGGACGATGAGGTGATTGTCTAATTTTAGTTGAATGACGTAATTGTGAGTTTTGTGATAGCCGCCCGTAGAGGTGACTGAAAAATTAAGTCCGATTTGATTGCTGGAAACGTCACAGCTGGCCATTCGAGTCTCGGCAAGGCCCGAGCTATTTTCCGAAAGTTCCACATAGACGTTGGGATTATGTTCCAGGTCGGTTTGAAACGTTATTCCCTTTGTCGGTTTGTTGGTGTTGGCCGAAACTTGATCGGTATATTTTAAACTGAGGTGGCAAGTTTTTTGATCGGCGCCTAGGCCAGAAAAATTAAGGTTCGGGGCCTCTTTATCTAGATTCAATGTGTCGGTAATTCTTTTAAGGCAGTCACTTACGTCGGCAGCAAAGGACGTACTTGACCAGAGTGAAAGGGAAATGAAAAGTCCGAAAAGTGGTGTAGTTAAAGCAAATCTAAAAGCTGTAGTAATTTTTTGCATTCACGCCTCCTGGGCGGGGGTTAGATTACGTGCACTATAGATTTAGTTTGTGTAAAAAATCAAGCCAAATTTCTAACTGCCCCCTCACTCTGCTGAAGTTGCAGTTCGAGCTAAAGTCTTTTTTCGATCATTGCGTAAATTAGTCCCTCGGTAACCTGGGTTGTTTTTTGAAATTAGCTGAATCTTAGCTGGCTTAAAGAGATTTTTTTACTTTTTTCAGCACAGTTGGGGGTCAGTTAGAAATTTTTAAATGTTCCGGTTACTACTTTATTCACCGACTTCCCATGATTTCCATAACTTTTGTAAACATAACTTACCGTCTCTGCTTTTACACTTATTTCGGTTGTTTCCGTAATATCCTCATGAATATGGGTAACCGTTTTAATGGAGTGTTCGTCACCCGTATAAATATCGCTTCCTGAGAAGAAAGCATCGCGATAGGTTGTCGTCGTGCCGACCTTTTTACCTTCTGCAAGTTGTTTTAAGTCCACGGTTACGGGACCAAAAATGCTATTACCCATGGAGAGGTCAATACTAAAGTCAAAAAACGAAAGTTCACCGACCTCTTTGGTGTCGCAGTCATCTAAGGTGTCTAATGAAAAATACGCTTCGTCGTGTGGACGAAAGGCAGTGGCCTGGGTAAATGAACTATTCATTTCGGCGTCGCAACGACCCGTCTTTAAAAGTTTGCTTCCATCCTCTGTAAAGATCTGAATGTCGGCACTGCCGGCGCGGCTCAGCCATTCTTGGTTGTGGTGAAGGGCCTCTAGAGGCGCAGAGAGGGCATTTGCGGAAGTGAGCACTGCGATTAACGGAAAGAATTTAATCATCATTGGCGCAAACTAGCAGAGTTGTTGCAATGCGTCAACTTGTTTAATTTAAAACTTTGCCACTTGTATTTGTTGATTGAAATGGTATGAATTGTAGGTTAAAGTTTTCCGCATGAGAAATTCGCGGTTTGGTTGGATGAGTGCCGTTTTAATGTTGAGCATGAGCATTTCCAGCTTTTGCTTTGCCAGTCTTGATCTGTATTTTCCCTATGATCAATGTCGGTTTAAAATGGAAAGAAATCATGCCCCATTCGATGACCACTTTAGGGGCAATTTCGAACACGAGCTCCAAAATGAAGCAAAGTTACTTTCCGCAGAAAAACTTAAAGAGTTAGTCAAAAAAACCATGGCGAATTATCAGCAACCACCGCCCAAAAATATAGGCTACCTTCCGGGGCTTGTGCCAGAAAAAGACCTAAAATCATACGAAGAGCTGGAGCAAGATATTCGTAATCACCTTCATCAAATTAAAACTTCCCGCTTTTACCAATTTATGGGGAATATCCAATCTGGCCGCCAGTGGATCGGGTATTCTTTAGAACTCCCGAACTATACCGAACAAGACCTGAGAGATTATATTCAAAGCACCTATGAAGCGTCGTGGTTAGAAGAGTTATTTTACCGAGTTAAAAATTCGGTTGCTGGATTTTAGAAGAGAAAAATAAACTTTAACGCTAGACTGAGTTGCAGAGGAGAACTCAGTGAAAAATTCATTTTATCGCCTTCGTTTGTTCGCTTTATTTTTGATTCCGCCTATTTTGCCTGAGACCCTTCCATCACATTATCTTCGTGACGAAAACTTCATCGCCTTTAAAGAAATGCCCGGTACGGCTACACCATTATTTTCGGCTTTGACTGTAAACGGATTCCCCGTGGGAACTCCCGGAACACCGCGCATAAACGAGATTTTCTCGAATTCAGCCTACGCGATGCTCCCCGAAGGAGCAACGATTGCTACCGGCGCAGATCCTTCGGGGCAGGTGGTTTGGCAAGAGCCCATTGGAATGGAAGTGGCGCATGAAATTGTGTTTCAAGATGCCGAAAGATCATTGTACGAACTCCGACTCATGTGGAAAATATCGGACACTCAGTGGGATTTTGCCACTTACACGCCCAGTGACGAAGGCACCCTGGTTCGAAAGCATTATTCCGGAAACGAACCTTTTTCTACGACCGTCGAACTCACAACCGGCGCAAGCGCTGGTCAAATGGTTCAATTGAAATTGCAGCGACTCAATTTAATGTCGTGCGAGCGTTGCCATTTGGCAAATGCAGAAAATAATGCTCCTCAGACTCCGCCGGGTTCGCCATCCCTTCCCATCATTGCTGGGCCCTGCGGATTTACTTCTTCAAACGCAGAGGGTGTCGCGCCGTGGATTCAAGCGTATGAAAAAAAGTGGGGCCATTCCCCCTTTAGTCCAGCAGCGGGAATTTGATTTTTTTAAATCGACAAAGTGTAATAACTAAGGCAAGGTTTCCGTGTTGCACCTTTTGGTGGCATTTGGATCAAAAATGAAAAATTTTAATTTTTTTGCCCTCTTCTTTATTCTGACGATTGCGTGTTCGCGAGAAGCATTTGCTCAAAGTCCGGG